>JALDXL010000135.1:0-6042 GCA_032155045.1 Nitrososphaerales archaeon | reverse complement strand
TTATCTAACTCACTGAAAAAATTATTTGTTAATATAAAATTACAAAATTGATTCTAAATATTTATAATCAATTTGGAATAATGGTTTAATTAGAAGATTGGAAGGGAATCTACTTATTAAATTGAGAAGCAAAATGAGTTCATTTAATATTTGAATAAAATGATATGCTTCCTATTGTCTTATCTTTTGGAAATAAAAACCAAAGTTAAAACCTTTGGATCGATGGTAAGTTACTAATAGAAAAAATATAGAAATTAATAATCAGAAGATTTTCTTTTAGTTGTTTTTCTTGTTGTATGTTTATTCCTTTAAGATTTAAAAGAAACAGTCTTATTATAATAATTAATTGTATTTTTTGAATGCATCGAATTGGTTATTATCTAATATAAAATAACAAGTTTTTTTAAAAGTTATACAAATACATTAATGTAACTTTTAAGATCGTTTTTTTGTTGTTAAATTCTAACAATAGTAGCGGCATATTTTACAATAAATCAAGATTATTGGCTTTAATCGCAAGTATAATTATTTCATTGTCTATAATACCATTTATTCTCCCACATATTTCTCACGTTCATATGATATATCATATTCTTTTACATATAGCTTCTTTAATAATATCTCAATTTCTTGCTGTCGTGTCTATACTGACATATCTTAAAACTAAAAGTACTAAAATATTATTTATGACATTAGGATTTACTACACTAGTTGTTGTTGAATATTTTTATTTATTGAATTCTACTGAAGACCTTTATTTAATGATAATTCCAATAATTAATATTGACGTCTCCCAAATAATCATGTTAATAATGGTTATATTTTTTGGAGTTTCGTTTTTGAAAAATCTACAGTAATATTTAGTTGCAATCAAGAAAAAATAAATCTGTTATTTGTAAGATGATTTAATTTATTACTTTATTTTTAGATGTGGGGAGTTCAAAAAATAACATTTATTAGTAAATACTATGAATTACAAAAAGTCTATTAGTTTTAAAAATATAACGTCTACCTTACAACAGACAGGTTTTTCCATCTAAATATTGCTTTGATCTATGTTCTCTCAATAGTGAACCCATTTCATAAATTGGATTAAACAGACATGAATCCAAAGTTTTTTCATTATCTAATATATCATTATTTTGAGGTAAATTATGAAATTATAATTAGAGTTCTCTAATTAAACAAGATATCAAAAACACTACTTAGATGTTGTATTCTTTATCTCTTTTTATTGCTGCATCGATATCCTTTTTTAAGGATTCATCATCCTTTCCTATATAGTCTATTCTTAAGGTATCTGCAATTGATTCTAACTTTTCTCGAGTTATCCTATCTGCGTCGTGAAGTTTATCGATTTCTTTTTTTGATTCTATACGTGCTTTCTGAAATTCAGATGAAGCTTTACCAAATGAACGAGCCAATTCAGGAATTTTTTTAGCACCGAATATAATTACTACTATTATCAATATTATAAATATCCATTCATAACCTCCTGGAATCAACATTAACATATTAGCAAACAGATCCATAGATTTGGAACATATTCTAAATATATAACTTTTACCTATTAAATATTAAAAATAAGTATACTGATTTTTAGTATATGTAATGTATTTTATATTCGTTAGATATGTCGATGTAATAGCAGCAAATCATTATATATCATTCTTGCAATAACAGAGTGTAAATTTAACCCTTCTTTTTCATCATTTTTATTTATAACTCCTACAATTATTATAATTATCAATAAAATGTTTTAATATAAAGATCAGCTCCATGTCCTTCATAGAGTCTTCTATTTTGTTTCACGAGCATTTCATAAACTATCCCGTCATACTCAATATAATTGAGCATAGAACTTGATTCATTGCTATCCTTAAAGAAAATATTGTTTTATCATATGATCGTGTCCTAATATTGTGTATTTTGTTTTTTAATTCTGATTGATTATTGCATTTTATCAATCATTTATTATTTTATTATAATCAGGATATTTTCAATTCTCAAGCATTTTTTATTATTAATTTGGCTAACTTTAATTTTTCACCTTCTTTTCTATAGAGACATAGAATACCAAAAAAAAAAAATTAATTAATAAACTGAAATGGCTAGTGAGCAAAATAACAAAAGAAAAATCTATGTACTACCATTAAATAAGATCTATAAAGGTGCGATTTAATTGGAAAACCAATCTTACTACTCAATGAAAACTGACAAGACTGAATATGTCTCTGGAGAAACTATTAAGATAAGCGGCACTACAAATAACAGCACAATCAACATTCAAGTTTACGATCCTTCAGACAGTTTACTTAGTTCGGTATTCTTGGAGGTCTATTCAAATATTTTTACTTATCACATGAAACTGAGTAACAAGAATTCATCAGGAACCTACAAGATTAAATCTATCTTGGATGATCGTCAGGAAAAATTTCACAAAATAAAATTTTTCGCAGATAATTATGGAGATATTGAAATCGCGATACCTGGGTACGATGAAACAAAATCTTTTTCAAACCAAATTTGTGCAATACCTAGTGAAAAAATAAAAATTACATGGAATAATATTGATTCCGATCTTCATACTGCCACATCATTTGATCAACATACTGGTATGCCAGATGGTAAGTTTGATACTGGTTTTATAGCACCTCATAACGTTAGTACGTTAACAATTGACATATTAGATAATGAAAAAATTTACTATTTTTGTAAACTTCATCCTTGGGAAAAAGGCATGTTATACCGTGGAGAAAGCGGTGTAATTTGTGACGAATTACACAGATTTGATTCTTTACATCAAACCATGAGCAAAGTAGAAACAAAGAAACTAAACATCCTGCTTAGACATTTAGAACCAGCAGAGATAGATTCACTCAAGTTCGATGATGTATGTAATATTACTACTAGACTTTTAACTATAGTGTTCTGGGATATTAGTGGATTTTCAAAGGCATGTCGTCCTTTGGATGTTAGCTCTGATTTACTCTTGAACTTTTTGAAAGATTATTTTGATACTGCAAAGGAAGTTATAAGCAAATATGGAGGTCTAAGAGACAAATTCATCGGCGATGGGGTGATGGCTCTTTTTGGTATGCAGCGCAGGGAAGATGATGGAGCACACATTGCAAAAAATGCAATTTTAGCTGCTCTTGAGTTTAGAGCAAAATTTCAAGATATCAAATCAAAGTGGATGGATGAATGGAAGAGATTTATTCATGATGTGGATGACTTACAAGTAGACCTGAAGTGCGGCATAAATACTGGCCGCGTAATCTCAGGAAATCTAGGTGCATTATGTGGGTTAGACCAGATAACAGCAATAGGTACTCACGTTAATTTGGCTAGCAGATTTTGTGATCTTGCCAAAGGGGGACAGATTCTCGTATCTTCGACTACAAAAAACCACATAGAACGCAGCTTCGAAAACAGTCACATTGGTAAATATCCGATAAAGAATATAGGAAATTATGATGTATTTGAAATAATAAGACCGTTGTCATTGGGACAAGACTCTGTTATTCAAGTTCTAGAATTAGGACATGGACAAGTTGTAGAATGGAAAATACCACAGAAAATCGTTAGAGGTGAGTCGACTAAAATTTTTGCTAAATTTTTGGGAAGTGTAGACTTTGGATTTTTTACTTTATGTATAACTGATTCAATTGGTGAAGTTCGATTTTTTGAGGATAAGTCAAGTATGGATTCTTATTTAAATATTGGAAAACTTCATGTGAAAAATAACATCTATTCAAACGAATGGGAGTTTACTATTCCAACTTATATGAAGGCAGGAGAATGTAAAGCTGAAATTGCAATGTATGAAGATACGAATAGATTAATGAAAGAAAGAAATCGAGTTGCATTTGCTCAAAAAGAAATTCTTCTGGTATGATCATTAACATAATAGATAATTCTGAAAAAGAATTCAAACTATCCTGAATCCTGTAATCATTCTTGGGTATGTACTAGGGGAGAGCAAGTAATGCAATGATAACAATATCCTAAGCAAATAGAAGTAGGGAGAAATATATATCACTTTAAAATAGACGGATAAAATTTTCTTTTAGCATTAATAGTATTTGGAATGCTATCGAGTCAACTTGACACAAAAGTAATAGAAGCAAATGACTTCATTTTATATCCAAATATGTAAACTAATTCAAAACTTTAAAAAAAGTAAATACTGTATTAGAATTAAATGATCAATATCAGATATATAAAAAAGTATCATTACCATAATATTAGTGGAAAAACAATATACAAAATAATGTTTGTAAATTTGGGAAATAAAATAGGTATACTAACTTCCGATTAAATAGGTGCATTTACTTTTGGGGAAAATGGTTTATGAATACATTCTATGGAGAAAAGCCAGTTACAACCAGCTATGCATAAGTGACTCAATATTTTTTTAATTATATTTTTTATATATTAGTTACAGTTTTTTATTCTTTTTAAGAGGTGTAAATTTTTTTGGTTTATTAGATGTTAGAATGAATTTAATGTTACCGTCAAATATAAGTATGACAGACACAAAATAAGACTGACCACTCAGGATCTATTGTTGCTAATCTGGATATCTTTGAACTGTTCAAAGTTTCTAATACTTCTTTTGTTCTAACATAGATAAGCTACTATATATAAAAAATTGAGTTAATAACAAATTTTATAGATGAAATATATTTGTTTTATATTTCAGAATGTTATATTTAAATTTATACTAAGTAGCAAAAAGATATCAATTGCAGCATATATTTAGCTTTATCCTATTCTAGTTCTATTAATTTTTATACTCTGTGTGTGTATCTATTGTACTGAATCCATTTTATTTTTGTACCATTTGAATTATATCAATTATAATGTTAGAAACATATATGATCTTGTATTAATAAGATTTTAATCAGTGATAGCTGTTTTCTATTATTAGTTAAAAAATTATGTAATATGAGAATAGATTATAACATATATACAACATCTGACGAGTTAGTCGGGTAGGCATACAATAAGGGATCATTAAGATCTTTTGCAGTTAGTCCTAACCGAATAGCTAAAGAGAAAATATTAATGACTTCTTCAGCATGTGGACCAAGTATGTGAGCTCCTAAAATTCGATCAGTATCTTTCTCAATTAATATCTTAAATCCTGAACAAGTCTCTCCTACTCTTTTTGATGATGCCCAGTTATCCGTTTTTTCGTATTTAGTTCTAAATTGTAATCCTCTTTGTTTGGCTTCTTTTTCCTGCATTCCAACTGAGGTTAAAGCTGGAATAGTAAAGACAACACTTGGCAAGCCAACATAGTTTGTTTTACGAGTATTTCCATTGATTAAATTATTTGCTACAATAACACCTTCGTAACTTGCTACAGGAGTTAACGGTAGACCTCCACTGTCCGCAACATCACCTGCAGCATATACAGATGGATTTGAGACACTTTGAAGATAATCATTTACTTTTATACCTCTACCGTAGGTATGTTCTATATCACCTGCGATGAGATTTAGTCCTTCAATATTTGGTATCCTGCCGGCTCCATGTACTACCAGATCAGCTTCTTCTATTTGCTCATCTGAAATCATTTTTTCTTCTGTAGTATCTATAGAAGAGTCTGCAACATTACTACTTGAATGTATAACTTGTAATTTACCGTCAGACAGTGTTTCGATTTTCTTGACTGTTCTTCCAAGCTGAACAACTATTCCGATATTTCGAGAATGTTCGACCAAGCGATTCACAAGGTCTGGATCGAAGTGTTCTAATGGTTGTTTACCTCGATGTAGAATGGTGATCTTTTTTACTCCTGAACGAGCAGCAATATGTGCAAATTCAAACGAGATATATCCACCTCCCACAAATACAATTCTATCAGGTAAATGATCTTCACTAAACTCTAGGAAACCATCGCTAGTAATAATATTCTTGGATCCAGGTATATTCAGATTCATAGGTTTTGCACCGGTTGCTATTAAAATATATTTACTATTAAGAACAGTAGTTTTCTCTTTATTAACATGATTATTTTCTTCAACTTGAATC
>JALDXL010000134.1:0-6065 GCA_032155045.1 Nitrososphaerales archaeon | reverse complement strand
AAGTTCTTAAAAGAATTTTATCGATTACATTCACAATGAAAATTGAAATCATTCTATTTTATACCATGTTTTATTAATCGTATAAACGTAAAGTTTTATTAAGAATAGAAAATATCATAAATAAAAAAAAGAAAAATACATAAAAATAATAGAAATTGATATAAGATTTTGATAATCTTTTATCTTTATATAACTAATAGAGTCGATTCTTTTTAGTATATGTTTTTCGTAACCTCATTCAAAAAAAATTCTAACATCTGCGAATGCTCTTAAACCTCGTTTTCCTTTTTCGATTGCTTTATTCGTAGTATCAGAATACTGTTTGAGGATCTTGTCATAATCTAATATATTGGTCGAAAAATAAAAATTCCTTGAACTTTTAATATTTATAATGCCATTTTTTTCTTGATTTGCAAGTTCATCAGAAGAAATCTTCCATCTTTTTATTATTTCATTTCTAATTTCATCTTTTGTCAGTTCATCTGTAATCATTAATATTGCTTCATTTTTTTCTCAAATCCAATTCTAAGATATTCTAAGCCTTCCTCTATCTTACATTGAGGTGAAGAGTAAACTCCTAGAATATGACTATTATCTCTAAACTGTATTGATTGAGGCAAATATTATTATGATGATTTTAACACACAATAATATTTAATTTTGTTTAATTTTTATTTAACAAAACTACATTTTTTTATAGTTTTTATACCTTTTTTCATTTATTAATAATTTTGAAAAGACATGATCGCCTATAATTACCTCATTATTATTAATTATAGACAGAGGTCATAACAAATACGAAAACAAGAGTTTCAATAAATATTTTAATATTTGATTGTAGAACCCACATTTGATGAATAAGGGTTCGAGTCCCACTCCCGGCGCTTGGCTCTGAAACTCTCGTCCGAAATAGAATTCTACAATCAGTGAAAAGTAGTATAATTATACACCGTTTTAACGATATAACTGCTAGAATGAAAAACAGAATTGAAAAATAGAAGTTTAGAGGTAATCATACATATTAAGAAAGGAAGAAGAGATCATAAAGAGAAACAAGATGATTGCAAAGGAACGATTCTATGAATTGCGAAATCAGCAAGGGCTGATTAATACTGAAGAGCTTGATGAAGTATTTAATGCATTAGAGACAGTTTCTTGTGAAAGTATTCTCGGCAAATGGAAAGGTGGTGACTTCAATACAGGTCATAAAGGATCCGCCCAGCTCAAGGAGATAAAATGGTATGGAAAAACCTTCAATTCTCTCAAGGATGCCAAACCATTAATTTGCTACAACGAAAAAGGAGAACTCTATTCAAATCAGAAATGGGGCGGGGAGGCCAGCCTTTGGATGATTGAATTCAGGGGGAAGGTGTCAGCCACTATGGTATATGATAACCAACCAGTTTTCGATCACTTTAGAAAGGTTAATGATTATACTCTTATGGGTATTATGAATGGCAAGGATATTGTCTTCGATAATGGCGAACACTTCTACTTTTTTTTGGAAAGAGCATAAAGCAACTTGTGACTATTACTAAAAGATTTATTAAAAAAAATGAGTATATCCATTATACTACATGTTATGAGATAAATTATTTGATATTCGTTAATTCTGGAACTGATCTAGCTTATTAATACCAAAGTTATAGAATAAATTGCTTCTCTACTGATATTATTACCAATAACATGAAAGAAATTGTAAGAGACAGTTATAACTAGTTCTATCGTCTTTTTATGTATGATATCTTACGAAATATTCTTTTTTCTTCTCTTCTCTAGGTAGTAATATGCCTATTTTTTTTTGAGATGGTATATATGTATTAGTATTAGCTTTTTCAATTTTCACATATGTTAATTGAATATGTAGAATATAAAATATTTATTATGAATTATTAAATACATCCTTGTCTATTAACAGTAGTGAAGAATAAGAATATCTTAGATAATAGAACTGCTCTAAATAAATATCATTTTCCTGTACCAAAGAATTCTATTCAAAGAATAGATCGAAATACATCACCTGCTCATATAGGAATGTTAAGAAATGCAATAGACTTTATAGTTCCAGAAAATACCCCTGTACTCGCAGCAACCGATGGAATAATAACATTCGTTAAAGATGACTCAACAATAGGCGGTCCTAGCCCTGCATATTGGAATTTTTCTAATTTTATTTCAATTATGCATAAGAATAAAGAAACGTCAAGATATGATCATCTCAAATTTAATAGTTCCAATGTAAAAGAAGGTCAAAAGGTTAAACAAGGACAAAAAATAGCGGAAGTAGGTATGACAGGTTATACATATATTCCACATTTACATTTTCAAATCTCGATATTTAATGGTCCTAATATTTGGACAGATTTTGACACATTAATAGTTGAAGATTTTATAGATTCATGAATAGTAGATATTAGTAGAGAAAAGAAATAATTAAAATAAAAAATACTACTACAATCAATTATTCTCTAGACAATCCCAATAAGATTACATTCGAATTTCTAAAAGCTCGTAAGATTTATTTATTACCTTGTATTGTCAATATATTATCATTACTATGCCAAAAAATTGTAAAATTGTTTATATCTATTAATCATATATCCAATTAAGAGATACTAAAGAAATTATTATGATAAGATAGAATCGATTGTGATTCTGCAAAATAGGTAAAACAACATTTAAAGATCTGATTCAGTGTTACAATACCATCAAGCAGGTACTAATTTTTTAATTTTTCCTCTTACTTTTCCCTTTGGTTTATCCTCTGTTAGGATATTTACATATGCTTCTCCTTTCACAATTTTCCTAACAAGATCATTTGTATTTTTTCCTTGTAACGAACCTTTCAGGTTTTGTGAATTTATAATTCCATTACAAAATGTTCCCATAATTACTTTATTTGATGGGATATCAGATTTGTACAATTCAGCAACTATCACTTTTTTTTCTTTCTCTATTTTTCTTTCTCCTCTTTCTTTTTTCCTAATTTTTCTTAAATCTATCTGAACTTCTTGTATTTTATCCATATCTGTAACTTTAACAGAATATTTTAAATCATAATCTTTTTTATCTTTCTTATTAGTTGAATGAAATATTGCTAATGCTGTATCTAATGTATCAACTTCTGGTACCTCCTCTTTTCCAGTAAGTATTGCAGCAAAATCCACTACATTATTGGTTCCTTTTTCCTCAAAATAGGATATATCGGTAGGAAAATTCAATATAATCGATATATAGATAATATTTCTATTAATGGTTTCATTGTTTTCAATTCAAAAATTCATTGGTATGAGACATGATATACATTATGTCTAATATTATAAGCAATAATTATATAAAATTCCAATGCAACTAAAATAATTAAAGTCTTTAAAAGGGTTTTATTAGATTTTACCTCTAGTCCCTACCCTTCAATACAAGGAATGGTTCATATCCTCTATGTAGGCTAAATCTAAAATCTTTTAGAATATTCAAATGATATAAACCCACGAATATAGCTACAGGGTTCGAGTCCCAATCCGAAAACGAGTTAATTTTATTAGCTAAATATAAAAAATAATACAATTCAATGAAATTTGCTTTGCTTTTTAAAACTGTAAAATATTATGTTATGTTTATCAAGAACAAAAACAATCACCAATAACTGTTAATTAAAAAGTAGAAGATTTTTTGTGGTCGTGTTTCTAATCGAAATTACCTACTGCAACAGAAGTTGGTCCAGTTCCTACAGCAAAGTTGACTGCTAGAGAAAAAGTGCCGTTACCATTACCTAGCAGTATGGAAACATCATTGGAAAGGAAGTTGACCACTGCGAGATCCTGCACTGAATCATGGTTGAAGTCACCTATTGCAACAGATTGTGGTGCAATTCCTACAGGAACAGTTGGAGGATTTGCAGGAACAAATGTACCGTTACCATTACCTAGCAGTATGGAAACGGTACTGGAAAAGAAGTTAGCAGTTACAAGATCCTGTACTCTATCACCGTTAAAGTCACCTATTGCAACAGAGAATGGTGAAATTCCTACACCAAAGTTGACTGCAGGATCAAAAGTACCATTACCTTTACCTAACAATATGGAAGCATTATTGGAACCCGAGTTAGCTACTGCAAGATCCTGTACTCTATCACCGTTAAAGTCACCTATTGCAACAGAGGCTGGTCCAAATCCTACAGCAACGTTTGCAGGAGTAGCTGGAACAAAATTACCATTACCTTTACCTAGGAGTATGGAAGTGTTATTGGAACCCGAGTTAGCTACTGCAAGATCCTGTACTCTATCACCGTTAAAGTCACCTATTGCAACAGAGGATGGGAAAATTCCTACGCCTACGGTTGCAGGATCTGCTGGATCAAATGTACCCTTACCATTACCTAAGAGTATGGAAGTATTATTGGACTCAAAGTTAGCTACAGCAAGATCTAAATCTATTGGCGTTGGTGCGATAACGGTAAATTCATTGTCGTTGTTATTTAGACAGACAAATGAGAAATTTTTTCTGTCATCATAGTTACTCGTACTAATATCTGCACCTTCTGTTTGTCCTTGAGCTTGTAGTAGATTACTTAATGTATCAGGAATTGTGTTGATATCCAAACCATTAAGATTCAGATTTATACTCGTACAATCAAACTTATCTTTTTCAAAGTCTGATACAGCATATATATTTTTCATAGATATTGAAAGTATTGGAAAAAATGCAGTTAATGTCCCTGTTATAAGTATAAAAGCTGAAAATAATGAAATAATCTTTATAGTAGAAATTGATATTTTATACAATATTTAATAAATATAAAGTAAAATATATTTGCAATTCGAATGATTCTATATGATTGTTTGTATATTATGTTATAATAGTTTGTTTCTTTATAATTATGTTTAATAAAATGAATCTTGATCTTTTACACAGTTCTAGTTATTAAATGCAATTTTTTATTTAGCCACCGCGTGGTCTTAATATTAATTTAAGAAAAAAACTCAAAATTAAAAATTTTAAACCTATGTACTATTGCAAATATATATTCTATCTGATAAAATAACATGGAACAATTTTTGAGTCACTCATTCTCAAAAATGGTGACAATTGTTACTACTAATATAGAATAAGAAAATATTATTTATATGGAAACAATATGATTTAGTTGATTTGTCCTCTCTCTATCTTTTGGATTCTTTCACTCAGAACTAATATCTGATCAGATAAATGAGCTAAAGCGTCTTCTTCACCTTGTCATTCTCTCTTAATGATTGATTTATGAATTGTAATTCCTCTATCTTTGTTTGTAAATCAGCTCCTTGTCGTTTCAGCTGTGGAACATTTAGAAAAGTAAAATATGATTCATTTTTTAAATTTATCGAATAGCATAAACCTGCGAATGTAGTTGCAGGGTTCGAGTCCCAATCCGAGAACTAGTTTATTTTATTAGCTATTTATAAAAAATAATACAATCCAATGAAATTTCATTTGCTTTTTAATCATTCAGATAAAGTTAATGTTTGATATTGAGAATCATATTATTATTGATTATTTTATAATGAAGAAAATTTTTGGAATTATCTAGATACTTCACAATCATTGGATTTTGTATCTAATTGATTATTAAAGTCTAGTATTGTATCCTGACCAATTCCACAAGTGAACTTATCTCTGCTCTCATTTCCTACTTTTTTAATTCCTTCTAAATAACTAAATAACAATTTGAATATATTCTTTAATCACTTTCTATTTTTTTTAATATGTTTATGAGCAACTAACAAGAATCAGAATCTTTTTTCTAATTATAATGCATTTAGATATGTTCAATTTAATTCTATTTTCTTTATATATATTAATTTGACATAAACTCCGAAATAAGAACAAAGAATACCTTATAAGATAAAAAGTCATTTAAATATAATAATGTCTAGATTTAAAATTCAATTAAAGAAGACGGATTTTAAAGAAGGTGAATTAGTAAAAACTGAAGTAGGTGATAAATCTATTGTTCTTGGGATGATCGAAGGTAGGTTATATGCCATGGATTCAGTTTGTTCGCACCAAGGTGGACCACTCGAGGAAGGATG
>JALDXL010000133.1:0-6094 GCA_032155045.1 Nitrososphaerales archaeon | reverse complement strand
ATAATTTTATTTTTTATTTTTTTATTAATGACTTCGATTACTAAAATAACAAAAATTTAAAATAGGAATTCCAAACATTACTATAAATGAAATTTTGTAATCGTTTTTTAGTTAATTACTAGCTATTGGGCTTCTTTCATTTATTATAGTATTTGGGGATGGTAATATTTTTGGAAGAATTCGTCATACATACAGGTTTATTGATGAAAGTCACATATTTTTTCAAAATTCTTATGCATTTGAAGAAAAAGAAGAAAATAAATACAAAGAGGAAGAAAAGGTTATAGTGACAAGAAAAAATCTATTTTTAATATGGTAGCTGTAGGGAACTGGAATTATACAGATGAAACAGTAGATACTATAGAGAATATTGTCGATCAAGATCCGAAAATAGTTTTAACCCTTGGACATCTATCTTATAACGGCAAAGCCAAATGCTGATTAGAAGTGATAGAACCAATAGCAGATAAAACTAAAATATTAGAATGTATAGACTCTCGAATGCAGGTCAATTGTAGATAGAAATGGTAGAGTTGTTATTATTATTATTATTATTTATGATATGTTTCTATTTGTATAGTAGTATGAATAATATTAAATTTTTTTTCTAATAGAGTTTGAATTTCTCTTAAAATAGATTGAGATTTATTTGTATCATAAACTACAACATGTGCAGTCAATGCATCAAAATCAGAAGTTATTTTCCATATATGGAGATCAAAAATCCCAGTAACACCTTTTATTTCTAATATATCTTCTTTTATTTTTTCATAAGATATATTTGGTGGTACTCCTTCCATAAGTATATGTATTGATCTCTTCAAAAGGCTCCAAGTTCTCGGCCAAATAAGTACTGCAAGTCCTATACTTATTATTGGATCAATAATATAGTATCCTGAAAAAATAATTATAATACCAGAGACTATCACTGCAATAGATCCAAAAACATCTTTTAAAACTTCTAGATACGCTCCTTCCATATTGAGATTCTCTTTAGCATGACTATGCAAGTACTTCATTCCTACAAGGTTTACTATCAATCCTATTCCAGCAACTACTACAAGTGGAACTCCTGGAATTTCCTTAATTTGGAATAATCTAAGATACCCCTCATAAATAATATAAAATGAAAGCAATAATACTATAATACTATTAGTTAAAGCTGCAAGTATTTCTAATCTGTAAAATCCATATGTCTTTTGAGGTGTAATGGATTTTTTTGTTGCAAATGTGATAGCAAATAGAGAGATACCAATCCCTGCTGCATCAGTAAACATATGTCCAGCATCTGATATCAACGCTAAACTGTTAGTTAAGATACCAGCAACTATTTCAACAACAAGATAAGCAGATGTAATTACTAGAACTATCTTTAATTTTTTAATATTATCTTTATTATTGTCAATTTTCGCATTGTTCCAATTGTGGTTATTTTCACTTTTAAAATCCAAAAAACAGTACAAAAATTAAACAAATTAAGATTTTATGTGTTATAGCAAAATATTTAATAAATTTTATTTATAATATAAACAAATTCATTATTTGCATATAAGAGTTCATTTATAATATACAGTTTATTATTTTTAATCTTTCAATCAAAAAATCTATTTAATTTATCCTACACATCTTATCTTTAAAAAATGATTTAATTATTTGAGAATGATTTAGCACTAATATAGGTAAAATTTTGACTCTTGAAAATAATATTTAATTATATTGTATTTATAATATTATCTACTATAGAAACTAGACAAAAAAATCAATAATATTAAAAAGAGATTTGAGGATATTTCAATTGAAATAATTTAAAGTTTATTTAAAAATATATTCTGTTGGTATGTTGATGATAGTTACTCATTATTTGTATTACAATCATAGTTCGATCTAAAGTGTGATTTTCCGCTATCTGTAACATAGATATATCCTTTTGAATCCATTGCAATATCATGCGGGATTAGAAATTGATCGTCTTTACACCCAAGAGATCCCCACATTGAAATAAAGTCTCCTTGGCTGTCAAATTTTTGAACACGGACATTTCTAGTATCGGCTACATACACATTTTCATCTGAATCTACAACAATACCATGGTTCTCTATAAATTGACCTTCATCCTTGCCTTCACTTCCCCAATTTCTAATAAACTTACCGCTATCATCAAATACAGATACTCGTGAATTTTGTCTACCATCAGTAACATAAACTAAATCGTTAGAATCTATTGTTATATCATGTTGATGTACAAATTGACCTTTCTTTTCCCCTTTCTTTCCCCACATATCGATGAAATTACCGTTGCTGTCAAATTTTTGTACTCTTGGGAGGACTTGATCACTAACATATACGTTATTCTTGGAATCTAAAGTTATGCCCCATGGTTTTTTAAATTCACCTTCCTTTGAGCCTTCTGCTCCCCACATGGTTATAAATTTGCCATTGCTATCAAATTTTTGGATATTTTTCCTAGAATAATCTGCAAGGTATATGTTATCTGAAGAATCTACATCCATACTTTCAGGTTGTAGAAACTCACCTGGACCTATTCCTTTTGTACCCCATTTCGTAATAAAATTACCATCTTTATCAAATTTTTGAATATTACACTTTTCTGCATCACTGACATAGATATTATCTTGAGAATCTATAGTTATTCCATGAGCATGAAGAAATTGACCGTCCTTTGGTCCTGGAGTACCAAAACTACCTACAAGTTTACCATTTTGATCAAATTTTTTCACAAAGTGAAAATTTGAAGTATAAGGCTTATCATTAAGGACAGATTTAACTACTAATGATGATTCAAGTGGACCATCTATACATGGTTCTTTATCTGTATCTTCAGAGTCTGTTGAAACAGGCATCGATCCTGAACTAGTAATTGGAACATTTTTTTCAGCTTTTTCCTCTTTTTGGTCATTGCCATCGTTTTGGTCATTGCCATCGGCTTGGTCATTGCCATCGGCTTGGTCATTGCCACCGTTTTGGTCATTGCCACCGTTTTGGTCATTGCCATCGTTGTCTGAACCTATATAATCGTCTTCATTGAATTCAAATATCTGACCATATACGGTTGATATAAAAGTAGTTACAAGAAGAAATGAAATTATCAAATTAAGTGGAATAAAGGATAGTAGAAGTATTTTGTTCATGCTTCTAACTATCTCTTTATTTATATTAATATTGTTCTATCGAATTATGGGTAATTTCTCTAGTACAACAATAGAAATACACTATTTGTATTTTCGTCACCCATACGTTAATTCTAATATAATACCAAGTTATTCGTAAATCTAATATGTTATTTTCATATGAACATTTATAGTAGGTATAAATTAAATTAATAACAAATATCGGTAATAATTATATTAGTCTAAATCTCTTATATGTAAATCTATAATTCAAATTTACATTACGTTTAATAGAAAAGAAATGATGGTTTTATATGCTTTACTATTTTCTATATACGATGGTTAACGAAAAATAATAAGTAATAAATACATCCTAATTACTTTTTCAAGTAATTTGAAAAATATCATAAAATCGTCAATTTTGGGATTGAGTGTATTATTGATTTTAGTAATAGCAATTAATACAATTAACGAGAATTCTCAATCTTTTTTTAACAACAATAGTTTCAAGGTTTATGCACAAATGTTTGGTCCTTCCTCAGGAGGTGGATTTCCTGGTCAAGGACAGCAACAGACACAAGAACCTGGAGAATATACCTCAGGAACAATCGCAAGCATTCAAAATGGTAAAAGTGGTCAACCCGAGTGGCTGCTCTCTGGAGTATGGAGTGGTGCTGTAATTAAGGTGGATAAAGAACAGTTGAGTAAGCTAAATCAGATCCCTTCTAATGTAATTACTGATAAAGATAATAATATGTTAGCTGCTATGTTTCAAGCAAATTTTGATATGGTAATGTTGAATGGTTCTTCCTTACATACACATAATATCAATAACTTTACATTATCTCATATTTCAAATGACAATGATAAAAGCCGCGTAGTTAATGGAACTGCAACAATAAGTATGAAGGACGGTCCAGTAAATGATGTTCCAATTAGCA
This sequence comes from Nitrososphaerales archaeon, assembly GCA_032155045.1. Classification (GTDB taxonomy): domain Archaea; phylum Thermoproteota; class Nitrososphaeria; order Nitrososphaerales; family Nitrososphaeraceae; genus TH1177. Next base: position 2,025 of record JALDXL010000133.1, on the reverse strand, counting down.
TCAAAGTGCTAGATAATAATGTGATAAGCATTTGGATGGATCCAGCTAAAATAAATGATCACTTTGGAAACACTCCTATATATGGCCAAATTGTTCAAGATATAGTGATCAAGAAATAATAGTATTTTGTAAATACTAAACATAGATTACTAAAGTTGCTTTAATAATCTATTCATTATTTACAAAAATCCTTTTTTAATTAAATTTATTTATTCCGAAATCTAAAAGTTATTTTTATGTAACATTTAATCAAATGATCTATTTATTTGAAATATCAATATATTTAAAAAATTTATTATTGTTTGATGAAGTAGTACTTTCAAATATTATTTAAAAATTTAGATGAAACAGGATCTAAATTATATGATATAATTTGTAGTATCTTTTATATTGCAATTAGAACACATTCCGCCTTAAAAAACAAAATTATTTATTTTGTTAGTAATATTTATTTCTATATAGTAGACCATAAGTTAAATTCTAGATTATTTAAAAATTCGATTTAATAATAAGTATAAAAATTGTTAATATCATCCTACGAATATACCCTAAACTTTATTGCAATTAACAACTCTTGTTGTTGTTGTAATGCTAGAATTTACAGCGACATAATATCGATAGAATGATCTAAAGATTCGATGTAAATAAATATAATTTAGTAGTTGAAGTGATTTGGGTATGAGAATTTTAGTTCCGTTAACTACTATAGCAAATAAATCTAATAAATGTTCAAAAATCACATTGTTTGATAAACCGATAATGAAAGATACAAGATACCTATAACAAAAATTGTTCATTAGTCGAATGAAAAAATTATTGTAGCAGAAGGAAATTAAATTCATGAAATAGAGTTGTAAAGCTAATTCGAGGAATGTATCATAAATTTTATGTATGGGTAACGAAATTTTTATTATTGATGAAAAATTTCTATAACACTAGAGTACAACTTTCTATTATTGGATTTTTAGCGATTATACTATTTAGCTCTTATAACAATCAACAGGTATATGCACATAATTTTGCAGCAGATGAAAGTGCCTCATTTTTGGCATTAATTGATGAAATGCAAATTGAGATGAATTTAATCAATACAAACTTGCTAATGAATAATCAATCTCTAGCTCAAGATCATATAAACAAAATCAAACAATTGTATACAGACGATATAAAAAAGGAAATTGCTGAAAAAAATGAAAGAGTTGCAAATGATATATCATCGATAATTAATGAAACTAATACAGAAATAGGTCAAGAAAATAATAATCAAGGCATCAATGAAACTATCAAAAATTTCAATGATATAATAGGAGAGACAATAACAGTGAGAATTGACCAAGAATCGCTGAATAATGCAACGGTTCACGCTTTACATTTTGCAAATCTTATAAATTTAATAGATCAATCCTATGCTGCAGCGTTAGGTGAAAAACCTATGAACATGTCATCTATGAATGTTTCTACTCATAAAAATAGTTCACATGGCCACAACGACAACAATACGTCATCAGATATGGGGACTGACCATCACGATAATAATGTAAGTAGTAATATGACAAATGTGGACAAAGATGCAAAACATAATTCTAATGCTACTGCAACAGGTAAAATAACTGATATAGCATCATATCAAACAGCAAAAGAACTAACAAATACTGCACTCGATTTATTTAATTCTACAATCAAACAAAATATCCCACCTGATGCTATTGAGAATGCAGATACTATAGAATCTAACCTTCATCAACTGAAAGATTTAATCGATTCAGGAGCCTCATATGACAAGGTGATGGGAATTATACATGGAATAATACAGACAAACACTCAAGAGGCATTTAATTTGGCAATTAAATGATCTTAGAAAAAATAGAAAGAATTTTCATAATATAATTTTTATTTTATAATCAAATCAATCTTATTAAGAAACTAACGATTAGTAGTATCACTAATTTTTTTTTTGATTATAATTTCTCAGATTCACCGAAAAATAAACAATATACTACAATAAGAGTTTAAAAAATAAAAGGA
>JALDXL010000132.1:0-6100 GCA_032155045.1 Nitrososphaerales archaeon | reverse complement strand
TTTTATATCCAATCTATTAGTATTAAGAATGAATTGTCTAAATATTTTATAGATGTTATTCTAATATACTTCATTTTTAAGAAAGTTAGAGTTTATCTTCATAGATATTTTTAGCAGATCTAATGATTGAAAATTTCCTTTCAAAATTTTTACATATTATCAAACAGTGTTTATTTGAAATAAATTAAAGATACAAAAGAATATTCACAATAAGGGATATTTTTTTTCCTATTTTTTTTATTTTTTTACTCGATAAAGTCTATACTATGAAAATAATATATTAGATCGATAAGTATATTAAAACATTCAAAATACAAATATACTAATCCGTTAGAAATATTAAAATTGTAAATAATTGTTTTTAATTTCAGAAATATGACTGGCCAAAAAGTACTTTTTGTTATCTTATCAATAGTAATATCCTCAGGTCTAATAATACTAATTCCTTTAATAATGATAGGAAATGCGGAAGAATTAATATACAATTATGACCATCGTTCAAATCAATACAAGATTCATCATGATATAAAAAAGAATTATTATTATGTAAATATACAGGAAAAGAAATGTAGTACTAGTGAAAAAATAAATGGAATGGATGATATTTGTAACTTTCAATGTAATTCTATCAATAGACAGAAGATAAGTGAAGTATCATATGATCCTGATAATAATATACAACTGTATAATAGTAACAAATGTGTAGGCAAAATAAACTGGAACAAAAACTCTGAAAAACCATTTGTAAATATTTATGGACAGAAAAAAACTAGTCTCTGTGAAGACTGCTCAGGGGAGAATTCTCTAACTTTAATGACTTGGAATATCTATCAAGGTGCAGATCAATCCCCTATATTTGGTGCTAAAACTTCTAGTGAATTTATAAATGCTGTCGGCTCTGCTTATAATAGAATTCAACAAACAAACTTCGTAGAAAGAGCAGCTTCCATTGCCAATGAGGTCAACAAAACACTCCCTGATTTAATAGGCCTTCAAGAAGTAATATTACTTAGAACTTATTCTCCTCCTTATGGTGATAATATACAATCAACGAACAGTTCATTGGATTATCTACAGATTCTTATTCATGCATTAACTCAGAGAGGATTAATTTATGAACCTATTATTGTCCAAGAAAGCACAGACATTCAGGTCCCAGGTTTGACATCTACAGGTACCTTAGATATTAGACTCACTGATAGAGATGTAATACTCGCAAAGAAAGACAGGAATTTTACGTTATCAAATTTCACTAGTGAACGATTTGCTGCGGAATTATCATTACCAACTCCATTTGGACTAAAAAATATTTCACGTTCATGGATTTCGGTGGATGTCACATTTGATAACGAAAATAAAGTCCGTGTTGTCTCTACCCATCTAGAAGCATTATCATCAGTTATTCAGGAATTACAAGCCAAAGAGTTATTAAATAAGCTTGGTAATTCTGATTTACCAATTATATATATTGGTGATTTCAACTCAAATGCAAATGGATCTGGAACACCAACATACACAAAAATAAAAGATGCTGGTGTTATTGATGCATGGGATATAATGGGACATGGCATGGGTTTTACTTGTTGTCAATCTAGTGATTTACTAAATCTGAACTCATCTTTAAATGAAAGAATAGATCTAGTGATGTTCAGAGGCGATTTTGATATAAAAAATATTAAAGTTGTTGGCAATCAGCAAAATGGCCGGACAGTATCTGGTCAATGGCCATCGGACCATGCAGGAGTTGTAGCTGATTTGACACTGAATAGCGGTGAATATTACTAAATTGTATTAATTCAAGGATCATTTATTTTTTATTGTATTTTATTGTCTTAGTATTCATTATCTTAAAAAGTAAACCGATTTATTAAAATCTTGTTTCATATCTCTTTATTCTATGTGAATCTTATTTATGATAGTTATTATGGTGACATATTATTATATATGGTTTTTTTGTTATATATAGTAGTAAACGATTAATTTTTTTGTAACTCATATTTGGGTAACTTGATCTATAATCTATTCAGAAGAGGAAGAGTATCTTTTTTAAAATTCTATAATTAATTGTTTTAGTCACGTTCTTTAAATTTGATTTGATAATATTATTTCTACAATTTTCATTTCGAATATGTGAATTGAAATCTACTATCAGTACTAAAGTGAAAATTGAAGTAACTTATAAAATAATGATAATTGATTCTCTATATTTATGACACCTTTTTATAGAACAATGTCTGATTAAGTAGTGTTTATTTATTTCTTATGGTTGGAGGGAAAGAAGAATTAAGCAAAGAAAAAATTCCAACATCAGGCTTGAGCCCTTTTAAAACTGGATTATATACAACATTATGGACTTCCGCCCTCTTCTTATATATTGGTGCAGCTATGTATGATGTAGGAGCATCATGGTTAATGGCTTCCATTGCTCCAAATCCTTTGTTTGTTTCCCTTATCACAACAGCCACTACCCTACCAATTTTTCTCCTTGCGTTACCTTCCGGTGCATTATCTGATATTTTTGACCGGCGTAATATCCTCCTTGTTACTAGCATTTACATGTTTACAGTATCCATAATCCTTGGAATAATTACACTCGGTAATGTCATTAATCCAACTTTGTTGTTGATACTTACTTTTGCACTTGGAGCAGGTATGACTATGATTAGGACTCCGATCATTCCTATTATGAGTGGCTTAGTATCAAGCTCTGAATTACCTGATGCTCTTACGCTTAGTGCTATTGCTAGTAACTTAGGTCGTATAGTTGGTTCAGCAGTTGGTGGTTTTATTGTAGCAGCGATTGCACCTTGGGCTGTCTTCTTTCTTAATTCGGCTTCCTTTATTGGTATGATTATAGTGCTAAGTAGAATACCAAGAAATTCATATGCGCACCAACAAACTTCTCTTCCTCCTGAGAATATTATCAGAGCTATCAGAGCTCAGATACGTTATGTACGGTATTCACGCGCAGCTCATGTATTAATTGTCCGTGCAGGTTTATTCACATTATGTAGTAGTGCTTTATTATCACTATTACCATTCTTAGCTAAACATGAATTGAATCTTGATTCGATAGGTTTTGGGATGCTATTGGGGTCTTTTAGTACTGGGGCAATTATCGGAGGAATTGTAATTTTGCCAAAATTGCGATCTAAAGTATCAGTAGAAACCCTTATTACTAGTTCATTAGGATCTCTGGCAATTATAATATTTATAATAGGATATTTACGAGATTTTTCTATTCTTTTCATAGCTATGGGATTAGGAGGTGTAGCTTACATTACGATAATATCAAAATTTTATACAATTGGTACTAAATCTGCACCGAAGTGGATCGGAGCTCGAGTTTTAGCAGTTTATCTACTTATATTAAATGGTGGCTTGGCAGTTGGAAGTGTAATATGGGGTGTAATGGCTAACACATTTGGTATTTCAATTACTTTATCAGTAGCTTCCTTAGCATTAGGAGCAACTATTATTGCAAGAAGATATTATAGCATTACTTTGTTGGAAGACCTAGATTTTACACCAGCAACTGATCACTGGACACTTCCTCCTGACTTAGTAGTCGACCTTTCGCAAAATGAGAGCCAAGCGTTAATAACAATCGATTATAAAATCGATCCCATCTTATCTAAAGAGTTTGAGAAAAACGTCCGTGAGTTAGGACATATCCTAAAGAGCGAGGGAATGGCTTATTGGGAGTTATTCCAAGATCCTGCTGATATTGGTCATTATATGGAAATCAGAATTGCTGATACCTGGACGGATCACATGCGTCAGCATGAGCGCGTTACCAAAAACGTTCAAATTTTAGAAGATAGAATTCGATCTCTTCTTAAAGGAGATCAACAACCAAAAGTATCTCATTACATCGGGAAATCTACTATCAAATAGATTATTTATATATACAGTACTCATTACAATAGTCTCTTTGCTATTTTCAGATAAACTATAGTTTTATTATTCTCGAGAGTATACACGAATTGTCTATATTTCTAATCTTCATTTATTTAATTATATTGTGATATTTTACAATATAATTAAATCGGTTATAGGCTTAATGTATTATTTACAAATTTTTCATATTTTTCTTTTGGAGAAAGACCTACAACCCTGTTTATTTCTTTACCTTTTTTAAATAAAACTAACGAAGGTATAGATTGAATATTATATTCTGCTGCGATTTCAGGATTTTTATCAACATTAAGCTTGGAAACTTTTACTTTTCCTTCCAAAGAATTAGCTAATTGTTCTACAATTGGACTAACCATTCTACAAGGGCCACACCATTCAGCCCAGAAATCAACCAAGACTGGAATATCAGAATTTAATATAACCTCATTCCAATTTGTTGTATTCAATTGAACGATTTTTTCTATTTTATTTTCCATATTATTCTTATAATTTCAAATAATATGTAGACTTACAAATTTTTCTGAAGTCACCAGTTAGTAATGTAAATAATCAATACTAAACTTTCAAGAGTACTTATCATAATATGAAATTATATTAAAATTCACAAAAAAATATATCCAGTTAATGGATCTGAATTAAATTTTATTTTCTAGTATATATCTTATTTTGAAATATTTTGTATACAGATTCAAATATTATTTTCCACATTTCATCTAATATGTTAGTGCGTTTAAATATATTTCAATATAAATCTGTCATGATTTTAAAGTATGAAATAAAATAGTCCAACAAACCATCAAAAAAATATATCATGTATTCTTTTTATCAAATTTACTTTGTCAATTGCTTGATTTTATTTTTTTATCTAATGTAAGTATTGTAGCCAATATGATCTTTGTAACTGCTGTTAGATAATTCCAATCTATTTTTTCTGGTGTGTCTGATATAGAGTGATAATGAGGATTGCGTTCAGTTTCGGCAGACCCGTCATAAGCTCCTACTACTACATACCCTCTTCTTTCAAATGGTTAATAATCGCTACTAAATAATGAACTACATTGAGGATTTAGCTCAGTATATGCACACATGTTTTCCATAATATTTCCACATTCAACTGAATCCATATTATTAACTGGAACTTTATTTTGTCTTTCAAGGTTATGATTGTCTCTTTCAATTATTATTTGCCCCGGATTTAACTTAGGGTATCCTATCATGTCTAAATTTATCAATCTATATAAGTCTAAATTGCTTTTTCTAATGACTTTTGCATATTGTTCTGATCCTATAAAATTCTGTTCATCCCCTGAAAAGAAAACAAATTGTATATCAAAGTTCAATTTTTTATTATAAAGTACACGAGCAATTTCAAGAATAGAACTCACCCCACTTGCATTATCATTTGCACCCGGTGATCTTGAATAAGAATCATACCACAATTCCATTCGTGAATCATAATGAGCACAAATAATAATGCACTTATGATTTCTTCCATTTTTTTTACAAATTATATTTTTTAACTTATATTCATTTTCATCTATTCTTTCTTTAAATTCATGAAAAGAAACATCATCGTATCCTATATTTATAAATTCATTTTTTAGCCATTCTGCAACTTTATTGATATATTTAGATTTAGTGTGTCTGGTATGATAAGACGATATGTGAATTAATTTCAATTTGATATTTTCTATTGCGACTTCATTAATTACAGATACAATTTTGCTATCTCATTTCCTTTTACTATTTTCAATATTAACTAATGATGTTTGAGAATTAAGATTTCTTTCTATCTTTGAATGATTATAAGACGAAGTTTTACACAAACTTAAATGACCTAACTAATTTTTACAATATGCATTATTTAACAATTTTTGAAATATCTGAGTAACAAGATATAAGCAAATGATAATAATTAAAATTTAATCTTCAAACTCATTCTTAAAATTTCTTGAAAAAGAGATCAAATTTTATATTTCTATCAAATACCTAATGTTTCCCCTTAATATATAAATAAATTATTGAGATAGAACTTGTAAATGCTAGAAATATATCATTAGGTATGAAGATTTCTAAAATGGGATGGAAATAAATTTAATGAATTTATACCTCTAGTTTAGTTACTTAATTGATTTTTTACAATGCAATTTTTAAAAAATTGGAGAAAAAAAATTTCAATATT
>JALDXL010000131.1:0-6140 GCA_032155045.1 Nitrososphaerales archaeon | reverse complement strand
TAATAAAATTAGATAATAAAACGATTTATAATTATTCAAAAATAAAAACTAAAAATCTCCATAACAATTTTTTGTATTAAATGAATACTATCAAATCTGGTCTATGATTTGAACTTCTCAAGTATCATATTAGACCATTTTCTTTCACTACTTTTTAAAATATAACAATCAATGCTAGATAGCAATTTTTCCATCATCCTTTTTTCATCTTCTAAAAGATCATATGCAGTTTTATTTTCTATTCTGATATATTTTATTAAATCGCTATATGGAGGAAATAGAAAAGCATCATCGCTATTTTCTATAGCTCTTTGTAATGCTAAATCAACAGAAATTTTTTCAATTTTTTCTACTTTCTCTTCATCACTACCTTTTTCTAGAAAGAAAAGAGAATCGATTGTTGTTTTATCTTTAATTTTAGCGTCTTTTATTATGTCGCTTATGTGATATTTTGGAGGTTTTATCTTTGATTGTCCAATTGTATTGATCGTAAAAATAGGTACATTGTGATCCGCTAATTTATGCATCAAACTCCTTCCGGTTTTTGAATGGACTAAACTTCTGATTCTCATACCTTTTTTTTCGTTGACATTATCATTATCATAATTATGAGTTGATTGTGCTTCGACAGCTGTCTTGTATGTATGTGCACTAATTGTCATTGATTTTGGAAAGCATACCGCATTATTTGGCAAATTGATTATGGTCATATCATCTGACAAAAAATAATACCCCTGTTTTACACACTTTATTACAGTTGTTGTTTTACCAGTATCAGGTGGTGCAGAAAGGAAAAATCCTTTCCCAGATGGGGATGACATGCATGCAGAATGTAGAAGAATATATCCTTTAGAAAGAAACAGAAATCTGAGAATCGGTTCTATTAAGTTCACGTATGTAACATGTTTGGATTTTGATATCAATTCATTAATCGCTATCTCTATCTTGGTTCGGTTGAATTTTATTTGGAATTGGGCACCTGATGAACCAAAATGTTCTGTGTATTTTATTGTATATTTCGATTCTTGTGAATCATAATTATCTGCGATTAATTTCCTTGTAGCTCTAAATTTAGACATATCAGGATCTTTAGAGAATGACCTTATAGTTAATGATATATCAGGATCTTCAAATTCTTTTGAATTGAAATATTCTAATTCTTGTAATTTTATCTCGGATTTAACCTTAATTATCTCATGAATATTATAGTAATACAAATATACAAAAATATTAATTTTAAATAAGATTTAAATAATATTCCTTATTCTTATATAAAAAAGTTCGTTCATTTTTAATTTCTAATATATTATATAAAGAATTCAATCGACCAGCTTAAGATTATATATTAATATTTTCCTGAACTATTAATATTATAAAAAAATTAAAAAATTTTTTACTAAAAAAAATATAAAAAAATGTTATAAATATAACTCACGATAATTTTAATACTCAGATAAGGCCTATAACAAGAAAGTGCAAACAAATCATCAAGAAATCTTCAAAACCAAGAATATGTATACTATTTCAATAATTATTCCTACTTATAATGAATCAGAAAATATTATAGGATTATTAGATAAAATTAAACAAAATTTACCTCAAAACGTTTTTACAGAAATCATAATTGTCGATGACAATTCTCCGGATGGTACTGGTAGAATTGTACAAAATTATATTAATAATGACATCAAAATTAAAACTGAAGATGGGCCTGCAAACTTTCAGGAAAATCAATATTCAATTAAAATTATTAATAGAAAAATCAAAAATGGATTAATTCCAGCTATATTAGAAGGAGTTAAATCTTCTAAAGGCGATTACATTTTAATTATGGATGCAGATTTCTCTCATCCACCTGAAATTATTCCAAAAATTATCGAGAAATTATTAGATACTCCTAGTTCCATAGTCATAGCTTCTCGTTATACTAAGGATGGATCTATAGTTGGATGGCCCTTTAAACGACGTCTTATAAGTAAAGGTGCTGCCATTATAGCAAAATTTGGTCTTAATGTAAATAATGTCACAGATCCAATGTCTGGATTTTTTGCAGTACCGCGAGATATTCTAGATAATATAAAAATTGATACAAAAGGGTATAAAATTTTGTTAGAAATACTTGTCAAATCAAAGAATATACCAGTATTTGAGATACCGTATACTTTTCTCGATAGAAAATCAGGCAAAAGCAAAATGGGCATGAATGTTATTGTTGATTACGTAGGTTCTGTATGGCAGTTATATCGATATGGACAACGGCAGCAAAAGAAATAAATTTGTTGCAATTTTCACAATGTCTACAACGGTGAATAATCGTATTGAAAAAAAATTTCAATAAATGATCATAATAATAACGAGGGATAAATATTGATTCAAATAACTAAAAGTAGAGGTTTTATGGATAAAAAAGTACTTTTAATATTCATACCTCTAGTTTTAAGTTCTTTTACAAGTCTATGGAATATAACAGGTTTCCCAAGCCTTCATGTCGATGAAGGTCATTATATGCGAAAAGCTATGTCTACTCTTCAAGGTGAAGGCCTCCAACCACAAGATCGATATTTTGCTCCCTATTTTGGACAAATATTATTAGCTGGTTTTTTTGGTTTAATTGGTTATCCTGATATATTAAACCCATCACCAGATGTTGAATCAGTAGAATCACTTTATTTAGTTCCAAGACTCATTATGGGTTTATTTGCTATATTGGATACATTTCTTATATACAAAATAACAGAAAAAAGATATGGATTTAAGATAGCACTTTTGGCATCTATCCTTTTTGCAGTCATACCATATGGATGGTTATTAAGAAGGATATTCTTAGAGTCTATACAACTTCCATTACTGTTAACTTCTATATTATTGGCATTATATATAAAAAATAATACGACTATAGAACAAAACCACAAAATAGGCATAAAAAATATATCCTTGATTTTGCTTTCTGGTGCATTTCTAGGGCTTGCAATATTTACAAAAGTTCCCATTTTCGTCATGATGCCACTAGTAGCTTATATTGTATTAACTCAAAGTAGTAATAATAAATTAAAAAGCCTTGGATTATGGTTGTTACCAGTTATTTTAATACCTATGATATGGCCAATTCATGCTTATTCTATTGGTGATTTTGATACCTGGGTCGAAGATGTATTACATCAAACCCAAAGGGAAAGCAAACCGCTAATAAATTCGTTAGCTACTTTCCTCCAAAATGATCCAATAACCTTCTCCTTGGGAATGGCTGGAATTCTATATGCTGCTATTCGAAAGGATATTTTCATATTGCTATTCAGCGTTCCTTTTCTTTTGTTTTTGTACTGGCTAGATTTTGTATCTTCATTTCATATAGTACCTTTATTCCCAGTATTTTCTATTGCTACAGCAAGATTGATCGTAGATTTATCTAATATGATACCTATATCAAAAATCAAAAATGCTATACCCTATGCTGTGGTATCAGTTATTGCTATTATTGGATTAGTGTCTATATTTTCATTAATTACAATCGATGCCAATTCTGTGATATTTAAAACTCATGCCATATTGATACAACATTTGCAACAAAGTAACAATACTGTAACAATGATTGGAAATCCTCTTTATGTATGGATGCCGAGACACATATTTGATTTATCCTATGAAGATAGAAGTTATTATTCTACTAGGCCACTCGATACTCCAAATTTCATAGTCATTGATGATTCAGGTTACAAAAAGATAATTAAAGAAACTAGTAAAAGGGGTACATTTCACAAAAACTTATTTGCTCAGACTCATCTGATAGAAAATGTTAAACCAGATAAACCTATACCAAAATATAATTTTAATATATATCCATATTCTAATTTAAAACAATCTCCTATATTGAAGGAACTAGATATAAGAGCAAATTATTAAATAGCTTTATAATATATTTGTCCGTATATGGTACAACAATAAATAATTAAATTGATAATTATTTCAATTATTTATTTATTAAATAATAAATTTAATCTTATAGTTTTTTTTTAGTATAGATTCAAATATGATGTATTCCATGGTTTAATGCATGTATCTTAATCATTACCTTAGAACTTTAAGTATTATGTTGGTTTTTGTTGTAATATGTATTGGTTTAGTATGTATCGAGCATTTCGATAGTGTAGACGCTCAATCAAATAAAAAATCAAAAAAAGAACCTTCTATTCCAATATTAAAAGATAGTAATTTGAAAACAGAGTTAATCGTCGACAAATTGCAATTCCCATCTGGAATGGCGTTTATAGGAAATGATGATCTATTAGTTATAGAAAAAAATACCGGAATAGTAAAACGTGTGACTAATGGTGAAGTGGTTGCAGAACTGTTAGATTTGAATGTTGCAACAAAAAGTGAAAGAGGTTTATTAGGTATAGCAGTTTTAGATACAGCTAAAACCAAATATGCGAATAGTTACGGTCCTAACGATAAATTTGTTTTTCTTTTTGTAACTGAAACTGAGAATCAAGATGATGGAAATATTCTGGGAAACCGTGTTTATAGATATGACTTTGTGAATGATAGTCTAATAAACCCCGAGTTATTACTCGATTTACCATATCTCCCAGGTCCATCGCACAACGGAGGAGTGATGAGAATTGGACCTGATAATAATTTGTATATTATCATGGGCGATCTTAATAGATTAAAAGATCCATCTGGTGATACAATTGCTCAAAATTTACCAGGCACAGCCCCGCCTGACGGAAGAGGCGGAGTTCTACGTATTACTCCAGATGGGGAAACTGTTAAAGATGGTTTTACCTTGGGAGCAGAAGAAGGGCTTTTAGACAAATATTATGGATATGGTGTAAGAAATAGTTTTGGTATTGGTTTTGATAATGTCACAGGATTTTTGTGGGATACGGAAAATGGATCTCACTATGGAGATGAATTAAATATTGTTTTACCCGGATTCAATAGTGGTTGGAGACAAGTATTAGGATTGGCTTCAATGTATGAAAACTTTACTGGCAAAACATTCGATCGTAGTCAACTAATAGATTTCAATGGCAATGGAAAATATTACGATCCTGTAATTACTTGGAATGAAACAATAGCACCGACAACCGTATCATTTATTCATACTTCAACATTAGGGGAAGAATATAAGGATGATATGTTGGTTGCTGGAGTAAAAAATGGAACCATTCTCCACTTCGACCTAAATCAAACTAGAACAGGATTACAATTGGAGGGTCCACTTTCTGATAAATTGGTAAATACACCATCAGAATTGAATTCTGCAATTTTTGGAACTGGTTTTGATATAATAACAGATATCAAAATCGATCCTATAGACGGCGACCTATATGTCCTAGCAGCAAATACAAAGAATGGTAAGATTTATAAAATTTCAGGAGATGTTTCATAAAAATTCAGTTATGTTATGGTATAATGAATCTACTTATGTTTTTAAGATATAAAACATAAGTAGATAATCCACCTCAATGATTTTTTATCATCATAATTATTTTATACAGATGTAAAATAAATATTTAAAAAATAAAAACTCGCAAAAGATAGATATTATAACGGATTATAAAAAAAAATTTAAGTATTATAAATGTAAAAAAATAGTATGGTAAAGGGGAAAAAAGGGAAAAAATCATCAGAACCAAGAATTTATGATGATGAAACTATAGAAAAGATGAAAAAATATTATAATATCGATGATCATACTGATTTATTAAAGTTTATCCGATCTCACGGTCTCCATGAAGAACGTCATTACGATAATAATGAGGAAATCGTCCGGATGTGAATTTCCAAAATTATTAAAATACTTAAATGGATGAATCTAAATTTTGATTTGTAAAATTGATAAATGAATATTGAATCCTTGAAAAGTTTTGACTATATTAAACTGTAAAACCATTAAATTTAACCATATGGTGAAATTGCTAATTTAGTCTTTGATTAGCATTTTTATTATAATTTAAAATATGATTGAATATGTATAATTTATCAGAATATATTTTTATTCTATTTTTTAATATTCCTTAATACCGTCGATACTAATCGAGTTCAATTATTGTTTTTTAAGATGATTTATGCAGATATAGTTCTAAATTAAAGTTTAAAATGACAATTTAGTAATTTTCTTCTATAAGGATTAT
>JALDXL010000130.1:0-6149 GCA_032155045.1 Nitrososphaerales archaeon | reverse complement strand
ATTGTAATCAATATTATTCGATAAAATATAGTAAATATAAAGTTTTAATATCCTATATTAAGAACGGCTGATAAGCTAAAGGTAATATTAGTCTCCTTTAATCCAATATTTTATTGACTTGATATTATTTTATTTCATTTTAATCTATTAAAAGAAGTAAATACTGAAACAATTTTTCTAAGTTACTAATACATTGATGGTATGAGAATTTTGTAAGGATAAATTCCAAGGAAATGAAATAGTATTTATTTAATTTAATTTACCTAGATAGATTTGATTTCTTTATAATGCTATCCTTTTTATCCAAGTTTTTTATAATAATTTATAGAATAGTAAAATTTATACCAAAATATATTTAAATTAGTAAAAAAAATAAAAAGTATGGTAAACCTAATTCTTTTCTCAACAATATTATTCATTGCCATACCGGTATTAACTGGGTTAACAAGCGTGTCTGTCGTTGCTCAACAAACTACATTACAAACTAGCACTGCTAATATGACAGGGTCTGATACTGCTAATATGACAGGGTCTGATACTGCTAATATGACAGGGTCTGATAATAACCAAGAAATGGAACCTGAAGCAGGAATGATATCCAGAAAAGACTGATTGATATAATTTTAATGTCTGTATTAACTAATAATATTCTACCTTTTTTTTCAAAGTTAAAGAAAAACGAAAAAATCATATTTATTATTATAAATATTTGTCTCATAGCAGATGTTGCTATTTGTACTAGTCCTGAATTTATTCCAGATCAAGTCAAATCATTTATTAGCTTTATTGTATTTAATTTAATAACCATCGTTGTTATATTAGGTCAGATATATCTACAAAAATTTGCAGAAAAAGATGACAAATTACTTTTATCGAAATCTAAATATTTAAAATATTTGTCAAAAGTAACAACTATATCGTGTTATCTACTAATAGCTAATTTAGTTTTTGTTTCCTTTTCCATGATAATATTTAATTATTATAACATAGTAAATCTTTTAATTGCTAACAATATATCTTGTTTTGTTGGATCTTTTTTTATAGCTTCACTTGGAATTAAATTTATTATATGGTTTTCTATTAAAAGACATTCCTATGTGCTGTTATTTTATGGTATGGGATTAATTTTTCTCTTTTTATCTTTTTTTACTATATTTTTATCTGATAATTTTTTAATTATAGCTAAACCAGCAAATATTAATTCTAACTTAGAAATTACATATCCCGAAATTGAGAATAACATATTTGATATTATTAATAAATCCTACATTTTTTTACGTACTGCTTCATATGTTATGATGCTCATAGGATCATTTGTATTACTATCTTATTATTCAACTAGAATACAAAAAATTAAACTTTTTTTTGCTCTTCTTATTGTATTTATAATATATTTTCTATCCTCGCTTGATGCCTTCCAAATTGTGGAAATCACTATTTATGATGAAAAACTATTTTATTATTACATTTTTCAATCACTTATTACAACTGTTGGTGGAATAATTTTTGGCTATTCCTTTTTAAAGGTAGCTAATAAATTGGAAATAGATAATCCTATAAAAAAACTATTGATTATAACTGGATTTGGTTTTATTTTGATATATACTGTTAATCAAACAACTGTAATAGCTACTGCTTATCCACCATATGGACTACCAACTCTTTCATTTATAGTAATAAGTGTATATTTACTTTGTTTTGGTATTTATTCATCTGCTATTTCCCTTTCTAACACAATAACCCTTAGAAATAAAATTAAGTCATTAACACAAAATAATGCCAATTTATTTAGTAGTATAGGCGAAGCTCAAGTAACATCACAAGTACAAAAAGCTGTTAAAGATATTAAAACAATAGTAGAGAAGGAAGAAAATGAGTTAAAAGAAAAAACAGGAATTGAGACCAATTTCTCAGAAGAAAAAGTTCAAGATTATATGGAACAAGTAATACAGGAAATGCTTAAAAGAAAATCAGCACCTAAAAATTGAGCATAATAAAAAATGAACTTAAATCTGATATGATATTCAACTCTTTTTTAGAGATTTCGATTTCAATCTTAAAATAAAAAACCCAATACTTAAAAATATAGATTACTTAAATAATTTATTATTTAATATTTTCAAGTATACTGAATATATAAAAACATTCCCATTGATAGTAACATATTTTAATGATAAGCAATCTTTTCTCAAGAAATAATATCATTTTTAGTTTTAGTAATTCACCGTTATAATTCAAATTATATCAATAACTATAATATTCCACAAATGAACCATTTTCCTTAATAAATAATTATTATAAAGAAGTGGAAGAAATTTTTCTAAATTTATCTCCTATGATTATATAAACAAAACCCAAAATTGAATTCATAATTATTGTATTTTATTACCAGATACATAATTGGAATAGTTACTAGTCTCTTTCATCCTAACAGATCATAATAATTATATTAAAATAATTATTCATTGTGTATCTCACATATCCAATATTATTATCTACAATATTAAAATAAAATTTATAAAAAATTTAAATATTTCCTATACCTACATATGAATAAGTCTTCTCATAAATAAGATAGACAAGTATTATTCCTTGGTTAATCCACTATCGTATGGAAGGCTATTCACTTTTCCTCCATTATTATAACATGCCCTTTAAATACTTCCTATAAGCAAAAAAAACAGTTGGAAAAAGAGGAAAATAACACTAACAAAAATAATTCAATTCCTTCACAAAATACTTCGATTTCAGAAGAAAGAACTAAAAATTCCTCTAATAGAATTATGCTTGTTGATGATGATACAGATATTTTGCTAACTATTAAGAAGATTTTGGAATATGATGATTTTCAGGTTGAAACATTTTCTAATCCTTTGGAAGCACTCTCTTCTTTTAAATCTGACTTATACGATTTAGTATTAATTGATATTAAAATGCCAGAAATGAGTGGATTTGAATTTTATCGAGAATTGCAAAAAAAAATAGATCATGGCTCTGAAATAAAGATTTGTTTTGTCACAGCTTTTGAAATCTATTTTGAAACACTCAAAAAGGAATTTCCAGAATTATATAGCGGATGCTTTATAAACAAACCAATTAAAGCAGAAGACCTGTTGAATAAAATAAAAGAAGAATTAAGGGGAAATTAGAATTAAAAAATATTTGAAATAAATTCAAGATCAGGTAAAAAAATTTAAATTCCCTTAATCAATATTAAATTCTAAAACCAATAAAATTATTCACTGTAAAGATAATTATTAAAGTATTTATTTTTAGTAAATTATTGAAAAGAATCGTTAAATAGGTAAATGTTTCACCTTTGTCGGCATAGATTTATTTCCAAACTTATTTTCTTGATATGCAGAGTATATTTTTATTATTTGTCCATGTTTAATCTGGTAATCTGCAACAAAATGAATAAGCTCTTTGTACTTATCATCCAGGGTTAACAAAGAAATTGCTAATCCTCCATCGATTAGAATATGATTATTATCTCCTACATCCATTACTCTTCTTGCAAAAATAATACCGGGCCCCCAAATATTTTGATTATTATTTGCATCGTTAACTATAAAAACAGGACCAGATGCAATCCCAATTCTTACAGCTAAAGAGGATTCATTGTCTTTGCCAAGATTATGTTTTTTTAATTGATAATGTAATTGTATACTTAGATTTAAAGGAGCCTCAGGATTGGATGTGAATCCTATTGCCATTCCATCACCAGTTGGTAAAACCTTTTTATCAGAATTCTTTCTAAATATTTCACTTGATATTATAAAATTATTTAAAAATTCTATTTTTTCTATTTGTTTTCTTACGGACAAAGTAGGACTTGAAAGTCCAACAATATCAATAAAGAAAAAATTTGCATTTATAACACTAGAAGGACCTAAATCTGAAATACCAGTATGTCCATAAATACCTGTCAATTTTTTATATAGGTCTAAGTGTTTTTCATGAAAAGCCATATCAAGGTAAAATACAGGTTTAGTTTTTATCGATGCTTTACAGACACTACAAATAAAAGATGATGAATTTGGGAAAGTCAACAAAGAAGTATTTTTATCTAATTCAAATTTGACCCATGTCTCTTGATATAAACTAATACCTGTTAATGATAAAAATCTAATTTGTCTGATGAGTTCTTCTTCTTTTTCATCCATTTTTATCTGTAATACCCCATCAAAGATGGGACGAATTTTTTCTATCAGATAACGATCAATAATTGTATCATCTATTGTAAAAATGGAAAGTACATTGCTATTTTTTAAAGAAAATGACAGAGAATTAATAAATCGCAGCACATCTTTTTCATCAAATATATTAAAAAGATGTGAAAGAGAATCAACAACCATACATATTCTATTTTGTTGAACAAGAGGTAAATTATTTTCATTTGCATTTATAAACTGATTTTTTTGTTCTGTTTTATAGGAAGATATAACTTTATCTAATTCCTTTTTTAGTTCAGATAAGTTATTATCTGTATCATTATTTCTTTCTTCATTTGAATAAGTTTGTTCTCTCAAAAAGGGATTTATAAAATAAGATCTAGAATTAATAATATCCGATAAACCATTAAATAAATTTTGATATTGTTTTTTAGTGAATGTAGAACTAAAAAAAATTCCATTACTACCATTTTTTAAATTTGATTCAAAGAATGTTTTACAATAAGTAGTTTTTCCGCATCTACCTGGACCCATTAGTAAAAAAAGAGTATTATCATTAATATCGTTATCACTATGATTTTTTCCAAGTAATTCTTTATAACCAAGGATTGGCAATACTATTATTATATTAACAAATAATTATTTAAAGTTAGATGTATGGCTAGATTTTAATGAAAATAAAATTAGTGATTAACCCGACTAATCATATTATTTTTCTTTTTAAAGTTATAATCGATTGAAAATTTATTACCAAGAAGGTATATTAAATTTATTTTCATAATTTAATCATCGTTTCAGAAAGTATAAAAAATATACTGTTATTAAACTTGTTGGAGATAAAGTAATGAAAAAATGTATAGCTTTTCATTCCTATAAAGGTGGAACAGGAAAATCTACAATTAGTTCTAATATTTCCGTTTTACTAGTCCAAAGAGGATACAATGTATTACTTATTGATATGGATGTTTATGCACCAACTTTACAAACTTACTTTAGCCAAGAACCAAACTATTGGATAAACAATTTTTTATTTAATACAGCTGAATTTGAAAATGTTATTTATGATCTTACACGTAGAATAACACAGTTATCATCTACAAAAGATGTAAAGAAAGAATGGGGAAAATTATTTGTTTCATTTTCAAATTCATCAAAAGAAGAGATCACAAAATTAGATGGAGCCTTACGAAGTGATGCTTCAAAGTTAGAACTTCTCCGTAAATTTATCCTAATTAAGGAAGAAATGGCTTATGAAAAGAATATTGATTACGTAATTATAGATACTAGTCCTGGTATCAGATATTGGTCAATAAACTCATTAGCAATAGCGGATTTAATTCTATTATCTTTAAAAATGGATAGTATAGATATTGAAGGTACAAAAAAAATGGCAAATGAAATATACTCTGCTTTTACAAAACTTGGTACAAAATCTTACCTGCTTTTTAATAGAGCTGCTGGTTATTGTCTTCCTCCTAATTTAATCCAAGAAACATCATATGCTCCAGAAGCAAATTATGCATTGGTGTTGAACGAACAATCAAATATAACGGAAAAGTTTAAGAAGGACGTAGATATGGAAATCATTGGAAACATTCCCTGTTATTGCGATATCCAATTTGATAATAAAGAATTCTTAACTGTATTGAAACATCCATATCATCCTTTTACCCATCTCCTTAATGATTTGGTAAACAAGATTGAAAAGTTATAATATTATCTTGTTAGATAAAATTTTAGTATAATTTCATTATAATTATATTGTTTTGTATTATTTATAACTATTCTAATAGTTAATACAGCAATCAAAAGATATTTTTAAGAATAATTTTTTTTTTGCTAAACCCATTCCCAAGGATCAATATTTCTTAATTGGCATTGTTTTTTTATTATGTTTTTCGCTTTGGTTGCTACTTCTCTTTCATCTTTATTATTTTTTAAATAAAAGATGAATAATTTTTCATATAGCTGCTT
>JALDXL010000129.1:0-6161 GCA_032155045.1 Nitrososphaerales archaeon | reverse complement strand
AATTATCGTTGTTTCATTACTCATTTATTTTTTTTATTGATATTATATGTCCTTCCATTTATCATATAATTTTTTGATATTTTTCCCTAATCTTTTTAATTTATTTTTTCTATTATACTTTTGCAAAGAATTAAAATTCCAAATAATGGATATAAAATGTAAAATGAGGTTTTGAAGGCTAGGCTTTCCTTCCCTTTAATATCCCATCTATTGAATTATCGTTACATTTTTTTCGAATCTTGGAAAATTTCAAAACAATACATTTATCAATGAATTATTTTGTTCCCTACTAAACTAGAGAAATTTATTGAAAGGTAAAAAACCTGACAACAATAAAAAAACCATCCATATCTTTTTGAGTTCAAAGTCAGGCTAAATGAATAGTTAAATATAGGAATTTAGACATTCAGACAACTTAGATCTCCTCGTATATCATTAAGTTCCTTTGGGACAAATGGAAGAAGTGAAAAGGAAGTTTAATGAATTTTTTTTATCTATTATAGCTCGAAATAGTTGGTGTAAGTTGATTTTATTTATTTATAGTTTCGATACCCTGGATTCTTAGCAATATCATCATCATCTTCTATAGGATAAAATGTATGGTTATAACTCCCTTCTATGTCTGTAGGTTCGTTGCATTTATCAAAACCAATTCGTGTAATTGCAATTTTTGCTGGATTAACCTCAGAAATTCTTACTAATCTATTTCTTACTAAAAATTCTATCACAGGCTCAATAACGCGAGTATAATCTGAAATTCCCTTTAGATCTACATATTTTTGGTGTTTCTCTGGATCTGCTTTGAAACCATTCATTGATGTTTGCGCAAAAACTTGTTGTTTTAATATGAATTTCGTAGGATTACCTCCAGACAATCTATTTAAACAATTAAGAAGCCATGGTGCTAAAATTCTTATATCATCATTGTCATCTCCTACACTAACATTGAAATCCATTTAATTACTAATCTAGTTTGTATTATTAAAAAAGTTCTATTTTATAAAAAAAAACATAGTTATCAATTCTAGTTGAGAGGAATGCATATTGTGTCCAACATTAGCTCAAATGTAATTATATTAACTTCGACCTAATTCACTAGCACTTTTAATCCATTTAGTTAAAGGGAGATTGATGGAATGGTCGCTTTTAGTGATTCAGCTAAGGAAGTTGTAGCCAAATCAGATTGAATTGAATTGGTAGTCCAGTAGTTAATATTCGATGTTTTTATTATCAATTATAATTTAATTAGCTTTTTCTAATATTTAAAACACAAATATTTTTTATGAGAGGGCAAGTATAGACATAATTTTAAAATTCATTCTATTAAACTGCTTACACTAAAGGAATAATCCATTATTACACAAGATTATATCGTCTAGTCCCTAAATCGTTTCCATAGATCAATGGGCCTAAAGGGGTTTGAACCCTCGACCTACCGGTTATGAGCCGGTCGCTCTACCAGGCTAAGCTATAGGCCCACATATTCAAAGTATAAGCATTAAAAAGGATATAAAAATTTACTTTTGTTTTTAAAATTTTTGTAATATCAGGATATAGTATCTTTTACATAGGTATTGTATACAGAATCCAGAATCTGGTTTTGTACAATTAGGGATTTAATTGATGCGTGTACAGCTGGTTCATTTGAATAATTTTCTTTGAAATTGCTAATCTTGGGGTCTATGATAATTGATTTCCACAAATTTGCATGTTCTATATCTGCAATTTCATGTATTTTAAAATATTTTATATCTTCTTGTCTACTAATACCATAAAATCTTTCCAAACCTTCAATTTTTCTCTTGCTAATTTGAGGAAGTTCTTTTTCAAAGGAATACATAGTTGAAACCCCTTCAATTAAAGAAGAACTACATAAACTTTTTAAATTTTCGATGGCGAGATTAACTTCGTTAGTTCCATTATAATTTAATAATTCTTTTTTGTCTAACCCCAAAGATAATGCAAATTTAAGCCATGGTTCTATATGATCTAATTCTTCCAAGTGGGTTTTTTTTATAGATTTTAAATAATGGTCATTAGAAGTATATTTTTCAAGGTTATTATAAATACTATGAACCAATTCTGGGACAGTCTTTACTAATTGAAAATATTCTTTAGAATATCCACGTAAATGATTTAAACTTAACTGTCCTTCATTCCAAAGAGTATAGAATTTATGGTGTAACAAGCTTCTATTATTTATCTCATTATCAATTGTATCAATCAATAATCTTGAAGTATCAGTGTAAGTGGTATTCTTTTCCATGGTTAATGAATATCATAAACTATAGAAAAACCTTTTGAATTTTCCAATATGTTTAGTTTTTTTTAAATTAAGAAAAGATTTTATAGAAATTAAAATTAAAAAAAGTTATTGCGCTCCGGTGGTGTAGAAGCTAACACTTTTAAAATTGCTGCATAGTCCGGTCAAGCATTGTGGCCTTTCGAGTCGCAGATCCCGGGTTCAAATCCCGGCCGGAGCAATTGAAATATTAAATATTTCCAAAGAATGTTTAAGTAAACAAATCAAAAGTACGACGTAGCATTAATATTCTTAATATTTTTAACAAGATCGAAGATCAAGTACTTGGATGGTGATATTACTACTAGAAAAAATACAAATCAGAAATCAAGTCGCTCATTGATGGAACAGTTCAGTGATTACCTCTTAAAAATTAACAATACTTTAGAGAGGGAATTAGATCTCTACTCATGGTCTGAATTTTATTCATCGCTTAAATATGCATGCGAGGGAGGAAAACGAATCCGTCCATTGATATTGATATTATCATCTGAAATTATTAATTCAAAAAAAGATGCGAATTTATTTAATAAAATTAAAATAGATTTTTCGAAAGTAGATGACAAAAGATATTTAGCTGCATCTGCGATTGAACTTTTGCATACAGAATCGGTAATTCATGACGATATTATTGATGAGGAAAATTTAAGACGAGGAAAACCATCTTTTCATATTAAATATGGCTATAATAATAGTATTCTTACAGCTGACTTTGTTTTAGGTATAATATTGAATATTACTTCAAAACTAAATAATCCGCGTATATCCTCGGAAATTGCAAATGCTGCTATTCGAATGAGCGAAGGAGAAATTATGGAAATAAGATTGAATAATGATAATTCAATAACTGAAGATGATTATATAAAAGTACTAGAAAATAAAACTGCATCACTTTTTGAAACTTCAACAAGAATTGGCGCCATATTGGCAGAAGCTGATGAAGATGATATCAGGGCTATGGGGAATTTTGGCCACCTGATGGGAATAGCTTACCAAATTCACGACGATTTGGAAGATTGGAATAACGAAGATAGGTTATTTAATTTATTGATGAAACAAAATAATCATTCTCAGGTTTTAGTTAATAAAATGGAAATGCTTTACAAATCATATTCAATAAAAGCAAGAAATGAGCTCAATCTCGTGTTGAATAATATTCAAAATAAACATACAAAACGATTAAAGGCTCAATTAGAAGAGCTTACTAATCTTAATATCTTCCCAACATAGTTTATTTGATTGAATTTGTTTCCTGACCAAAGATAGCATTTATTGGTTTGGTACAATAAAAACAATCATTATTTTACTTATTTAAAATACTAAGAAAATCTACGAATATTCAGGAATATAAAAATATTGCCTTTATAAAATTTATACACATTAGAACTCCTGTTGAAAAAGTATATTGTTGTAAGGGATTTAAACGGAATAATTTCATCATAGCACTATATTGAATATTTTGCATAAATCTAATTTTATATATCTCCTGAATTCTATATTTAGAAATGTTTTTTATATTACAATAATCTATATGAATCATGGTTTCAGGAAAATATTTTAATCGAGGTGTAAAATCTTTAGATAATCCCGATGTAGGTTACGTTGTAAGAGAAACTCCCGACAAAATAATAGTCTTTGGTGGAAAAGGAAATAGGTATGATATTCCAATCTCAGAAATAAGCCAAGTGGGGGCAAATGTCCTGGTAGGACTCAATTATTCTGACCTAGAAAGCAAATATAGAGTAGATCGAAATGCTCCGCTACCAACTAGCAGAACTGACCCATGGACTGACGAAAGAAATCAAGTTGATCTGGCATATTACGAAGGCAAATATCCAAAATCTCTCTTTAATAAAGGTGTAAGAGCGGAAAACGAAGACGATCTAGGATTCGTAATAAAAGAAACTAATGAAGAAATAATTGTATTTGGATATTCTAATGATAGATATGATATACCTAAATCTGAAATTATTGCAGTCGGAATGAATGTAATTATAGGAAAAAATTTTCCAGAACTTTCAAAATATAAAGTAGATAGAGATGCACCTTTGCCTACAGGAGAATCTATTCAAACGGTAGCTGAAGAAGCGTATCCTGATGACTCCAACAATTAAAGTAAAAAAAATTTATATGATTAGCTCCAAATCATATTGAAACCTATTTTTTATCTTCATTTTGTATTCTTAAAATTTAAAAAAAATATTATACGAAAAAAATTATATTATAAATTTATTAATTTCGATGATATATTATTAATTCTATGCTTGTAAAAATTAACAAATATACCAAATCTAATGTAAATGTTACTGAATTAGATATTGATGAATTTGGATCTATTATTCCATTAAGAGACTTGGAATTAATAATATTTGAACATAGTAATAGTTTATACGAATTAATAACCCAATCATCTTATGCAGCAATATTCACAAATAAAGATCTTAAGAGGACAAAGGAACAGGAATTCGGAGAAGACTCCAATATTATTTTATTAGTAAATCCAATAACTATTGAAGAACTCAATAATGAAAAAGAGAGAATTATAGAGTCTATCCATAAAAATACCTAGAAAAAATAGTGACAAGAATGATGATATTGTGATCTCGAGATGATATTATAATGTTTAAGGAATATCGATATAAATTTGATTATCTTTTTCAACTAACTTATAAATAATCAGATCATCTGATTTTTTCCACTCAGTGCTTTGATAAGACCATTTAGTTGGAATTTTTTCAAGTTTTCCTGTATCCAATTCATATTCAAAATCATGCAGATAGCAAATGATACGGTTTTTACTCGAGGACAAATCACTTTTTGATAATGACGCTCCTCTATGAGGACAGTAATTATCACAAGCAAACAATTTTCCATTGACTTTGCCAACTAAAACGTCGATTGACTTGGAATTATGTTTTATTTGAAAAACTTCCATTCCATTATTCCGAATGCTGTCGCTACTACATATTCTATAAAGCATTTCTTCAAGATATCTCTAGGTTATCTTATTTAATGTATATCAATTACTATAGATGAGCAGTAAACAAATTAAAAAATAAAAAATATGTTATGGATACAATCACACCAACCATATATAGAATAATTAACAAATAGATTCAATTGTACTTCAGTTATTATCATTTTGTAATTATAAATACTAAAGTTGAAATATCTAAGAAAATATAGAAAGTATGAAAAAATTGAATATAGCTAGTATTTTACCAGCAACTGAGCGTCGGATGTATTCCTCTGACAGATCTTATAGTGGAGGATATGGAGGTGGAAGAAGAAATACAGGATACGGTGATAGAAATAGACAGCCAAGACGTTTTCGTCATTCACCTGTAAAAGTAGGTGAACAATATGATGTGACAATTGAAGCTATTAGCAATAGAGGAGATTCCGGAGTTGCAAAAATAGAGGGATTTGTAATATTTGTTCCAGGAACAAAAGTTGATGAAAAAGTAAAAGTAAAAATAACCAAAGTTGGAAATGGTTACGCTACTGCTGAATTAGCAGACCAAAATAATGAGCAGGCAACTTCTGAAGATGCCTCATCAAATACTGAAAACTCACAGGAAGGAGAAACAGAAGAAAAAGATCAATAGTTATTCTTTAATAATTAAATTAAAAAATAAAATTATTTTCTAATCAGAATAACCTTTTTTATTAAATTCAAACTTAGATGTTAATTTATTAATAGTTTATAACAGCAGAATAAGATAAACCAATAAGTTGCCGATTTAAACGAGATAAAAAAATTATACCAATACGGTTGAATTCTTTTGGAAATCAATTCGTATCAAAAAAAACCTTATAAAAAAATTATGTATTTAATGACTGAAATACTTTTTCTATC
>JALDXL010000128.1:0-6167 GCA_032155045.1 Nitrososphaerales archaeon | reverse complement strand
TCTTTATTTTGAATACTTGCAAATTTTGTATCTGTAGTTAGAGCATATGCTAACTCCATATAACCAATTGAATTAGGAGTACTCTTTATAGATCCGCTAACACCTTCATTTCCAGGAGAACCTAAACCAACAGGCCACTGAACTGATTTTCCTTTGCCAATACTTGCTTCCCATTCCGAGCTAACATTAGCTAAATAATCTGTAAAAACATATGTAGTTCCAGATCCATCTGATCTATGTATTGTAATAATACTTTCTGACGGTAATTGTAATTCTGGATTGATTTCTTTTATTTTAGGGTCATCCCATTTAGTTATCTTTCCCAAAAATATATCAGCGAGAATTGGACCGGTTAACTTCAATTCTGCATCTCCTATATTTGGTAAATTGTATGCAGCTACAACAGAACCAATAGTTTCTGGAATATGCACTGCACCAGATGCTCTTTTCTCCTCTTCTTCATTTAGTGGTGCATCAGTAGCGCCAAAATCTACTGTTTTTTCAGTAAACTGCTTTATTCCGCCACCACTACCAATAGATTGGTAATTAATATTTACATCAGGTTTGATATTTTGATATTCAACTCTCCAAGTATCTATCAAAGGATATGGAAAAGTTGCTCCTGCACCATTAATGGTTGTTTGTGCAAAAGTTTGTTCTATCATTGATGGCAGGTTTGCTGCAATGAATATGCCAGCTATGAACCATACCCATATTTTTTGGTTATTTCTCATAGTTCTGTTACATAACTACTTTAATTAATCCATTGACATAATATTTGACATAGATCTATAGTTAACTACATAAAATATAGTACATAACTTAAAAATGAATATATTTATTCAGGGGTTTGTCATCTATAGGATTCAAAATTTATTAGATAATATATTTATAATAAAAAAATTCTAGTATCTTAGATTTAATGTGTCAATTAAAACTTATCTTAT
The DNA here is from genome assembly GCA_032155045.1 of Nitrososphaerales archaeon. Taxonomy (GTDB): domain Archaea; phylum Thermoproteota; class Nitrososphaeria; order Nitrososphaerales; family Nitrososphaeraceae; genus TH1177. The sequence goes on along the minus strand of JALDXL010000128.1, from coordinate 5,220 downwards.
TTCCTTAAAATTACTACACGGAATATAAAATTTAGACAAAAAGAAACAAATTATTATTGTTTTATTTTGCATATATTTAATACCAGTAATTAGATCTTATTTTTTTAGTATTATCTTTTTAAGTCAAACTTTGACAAGCTTTCAATAGACAGGAATTATAGATAATTCCAGATTCTACCCAAAACGAATTTGAAATAAAGAGGCAAGCTATATTGTTTCTGTAAAGAACCTTGAAATTTTTATTCCTGATTATGAAGCATTTTCTAAAAAAGATGGAAGAAAACCAGACTATCCAAAACACATTAGAGATAAGTTTGGAGAAAAGAAGAGTAGATTATTTTATAAAATTATTCATAAAGTTATTTTATTTTATTTTATTTTATTTTTAATAAACGTAAATTTCTTAAAAAATAGTACTGTATGATATATTATTCTAGCACAAAGTATTTGACGAGTTACTTGACGAAAATGACGAAAAATAAACTAATTTGACGGATTTTTTGACGTATATACAACTTGACTAGTTATAATAAATTGAGACAAACAAAAAACAATTGTGGCAAAAGAGATTAATGCCATTTTAAACACAGCAAGTTTAAAGAAAATACATGGTTATATTGATAGCATAATTAAATCATTAAATATAATTAATACTTCTGAATGATTAAATAATAGAAAACAATTAGCTTTATGTGATAGTGTTTGTTTATATCATATCTGGAAAGTTCTAATTTTGTAATATTATTCGACTAATAATTGATACAGAAGATTATAAATTTTGGTTTTGTTCAATTAGATTTAGATATAAATGTTCTATATTTGTCAAACATAATACCCCATTATAAATTTATCATTAACTAAACAGAGTCAGAATAGTAACCATCAAAAATATGCAGCATTGTTTTAGAGATACGTAGTTACAATTTTGATAATACTCTTTCAAATGAGAATGTAATCTATATTTCAAATATAGAAAAATACATTCTTGTTAAGAACACTACCATCAATATAAACTGCATGTCTACAAAATTTATCAACTAATGATCTAATCTAAATTACTGTTATCAATTACGAAAAGTGTTGATTTCCTAACTGAATTTGATTTTCATCTATTATACAAGCTGTATTTTTATCCTACAAATTCGACATGAACCGAATATTTGTATCCAACTTAGTACTCCAAAATTATTTCGTTGTAGATCGAAAATTTTTAATACATCAAATATATGTTCAAAATCAAACCAAGTACAATACAAAAAATATGTTACTGTGTAAAACGATATTCTCGATTTCATTCGAATAATCCAACATCATAATGGATTAGAAATAAAACTCGCAGCTAAATCTATTTCCTTAAATTAACAGGATTTTTCAATCCACTATTTTTATTTATATGTATATTAACCATTTTTTACTGTATTTGTGATCTCCCCTAATAGCTTTTTCAAATAATACCTTAAGTCTTTTAGTTATTATTCCAGTTTTTCCATTTCCTATAACGCGACTGTCGATTTCACCAACTGATTTTATCTCTGCAGCTGTTCCAGTCAAAAAAATTTCATCTGCTACATATAATTCATCTTTGGATATGTCACGAATTTCTATACTAATTTTGTTTTCTTTTGCCAATTCTAGTACTGTGTCTCGTGTTATTCCTTCAAGAGCACCAGACGAAATTGGTGGGGTTATTAATTTCTTGTTTTTGACTATAAATATATTCTCCGCACTGGCTTCTACTACTTTCCCTGTGGTATTAAGCATTATAGCTTCATCAAATCCAGCTTTAATTGCTTCAATTCTAGATAATGCAGAATTAGCATAATTAGCCGTAGCTTTTGCATGAACGGGCATTGTTCTTCCGTCTATTCTCATCCAACCAGATACCATTAGTCGTATTCCTTGTTCGTCATCATTTTCTTTTTTTATATATTCATCCCATTTCCAAACAGCTATTGAGATTGAAACTTTATTATTTAACGGATAAACTCCCATTTTTCCATGACTAAAATAAACTAAAGGCCTAATGTAACATTCATCTAATCCATTTTTTTTAATTGTATTTATTACTGCAGTTTCTAACTCTTTCTTTGAATAAGATATATTCATAAAATATATTTTTGCACTATTAAATAGTCTCTGTAAATGATCTTCTAATCTGAATATTGCTAATCCCTTTGGGGTTCTATAACATCTTATTCCTTCAAATACAGCTGTGCCATAATGCAAAGAATGTGTTAAGATATGTATTTTAGCATTTTGACTTTCATAAAAAAGACCATCGATCCAAATAATATTTTTCTCTTCCATTTACCTCATCTTGTTAGTTGTATCAGGTTAATTGTTATTTTTTTGGTTATATGTAATTTTTAAACCGATCTTATTTCTCTTTGGAGATGTATCGCTCTTATAGCATTTGCAACATTGTTATCTAAATCATCTACAATTATAAGAATTCTAGATGTCTCTTCTTGGGCATCTAAATTCAATATGTTTATATCATAATCACCAACTGTTCTACTTGCAGTAGAAACAATATTTGGCATTTTCCACATCATATCTCCAATTAACGTGACTACACCTTTTCCATAGGCAAATTCAACTTTGGGATAAAAAGCCTTAAAGTGACGTTCATGACGTTTGACATAATCTGCATCAAGAAATAACAATCTTGTAATTTCCATATCATCTACTTTATAAGGTGATAATTTTAAGAAACTATAGTATTGTTTATCCTTTTCAAGTGATGCAATTAAATAGGAAGCAGCAATACTTTCCATTCTAACAATTACACAATTTCTTTTACCCGTTACAATTTTAATTAGCGAATTATCGTTTTCTATGTTACTATCCGGAAAATCTTTATTTCTATTAACTAAGGTTTTCTCAATTATAGTAATCTCTGAAGGATTTAGTATTGAAGTAATTACTATCGGGATATCCAGATTATTGTCATCAATTTCCTTAATTGCAATAGGATCCAAAATCTTCATACCAAACATCCCAGCTAATCTCGCTTCATTATATGATAAATATCTAATAGATTCTAATCCTTCTTTTACTATTTTTGGATCAGCGCTCAATACAATATTATCTTTTTCAAAATCTATTTGTGTCTCAAATTCATCGTATAATATTAATGCAATATCTGCTGCAGTTCTATCAGAACCTCCTCTTTCATAAGTCGTCTCAAGTCCATCGATCGTTTTTCCTATAAATCCTCCAATAGATATTACTTCATTTTGTTCTAGTAATTGAAGGAAGTGTTTTTTATGTTCTTTTGATTCATCATACATAAAATTAGCAGCTTCAAAATTATCATCAGTTATGATTGGCCATTTGTCAATATCTACATGATCAGATTTTAATCCATTACTTCTCATTATATAATCCATGAGATACGACATGGTAATTTCCCCACCATATGCAAGAGTTCTTGATCTGGTAACATCAATGAATCTTTTGTTTTCAGCTGCATGATTTAGGGAAATAGTAACATAACTATAAAATTTTTGAAGATGATATTCAAATTCATTTAGATAATTCTGGGACATATATTTTTTGGCTATATTTAAATATATATCATAAAAAATGCTTGAGTCTAATTTTTGGCCTGACGCATATTTTCTACCAATATTTATTGCAATATCTGTCATAGACTTTACTTTTCCTTCATGTTCCATTATTGGTGCAGAAAAAACAGCTACAATTTTCTTTCCTTCTTTTTTCATGTCTTTTATTCTTTCAATCACAACAGGTATTTGTATACCATCTTGACCAATGGTACTTCCTCCAAATTTCGCAACAATTACTCTATCCATCTATTATACCTATCCTTCATGTAATTTCTGTTATATTATTAATGTATATGATTTAAATAAAGCTTGATATAATTTCAGCAGCTGCATTTGCTCCATTTTTCACATTATTTTTTCCTTTATTAGAGTACGAACTAAGTTTTTCTTCAATCAAGTTGTCCAATCTGAAAATATCTTTATATTCAAAGCCTAATCTTCTGGCACCTTCCTCTTGCTCAAAATGATTTTTAATGGGTATAAAGATTCCTGGGACATTATATACTATTGATTCATCCATTGTTGATCTTCCTGCTAAGGATATTAAAAGATCGGAAGCATAAATATATTCATGTAAATTGGGTACATATCCTAATAATTTAAAATCACTAGATGGATTTATTTGTAGAGTGGGTCCCGCTACAATAACAAGCTCAATATCCGATTTTGTCTTTAACTTTCTAAAAGATTCAATAGTTTTTTCGATTAAATATTTTCCAGCCTCAGTTCCGCCGACGCTTACGACAATCGTTTTTTTAGTAAAATTAAATCTTTTTCTTAACGTGTCTCTATTTTCACGAATTTCTCTTACAACTGGTCCAACATATCTAAAATTTCCACTGTCAGATCCATAATCTGGTATTATAACACAATCACATTGCTTAATAAGTCGACATAGTTTCTTGTTTAATTTCTTTTCTATTATTGATGTAATACCATTAGTGAAACTAGTACTCATTATGTCTGTAATTAAAATTCTTGTTAACTTTTTTTCCTCTGCTATTGAAATTGATGCAAAATCTTCGTCGCTGACTATAATTTTCTCAATATTCTCATTTATAATTTTTTTTGCAATTTCTTTACATTTTTTATAATATGACAAATACTTGACTAGCCATACGAATGAGTGAGTTACCTTCCCTGATTCAACTTTAAATGTTGGTGGATTATATAGATTAAATACTTGTAATCCACAATTTGTTAAAAATGTATATGCAGCAGAACCAGTAACAAAATTTATTTTAATATCTTTTTTCTTTATACTATTAATTATTGCAAAATCTCTTGTTGCGTGACCAAGACCTATAGGACTAGTAAAAAAAAACATTTACATATTTGTTTTAAATTTCTTATTATTGTACTTTACGATTAAAATATAAATTTCCTATATTATTATATTTAATCTCTTATTTAATAATATTTTAATAATCAAGTTTATCTGAAATATACAATATAATTTGTAGAATAAAATAAAATATAATTCTAAATGATTAGCATATTGCATTTATTTAATAACTTTATGCAAGATCTTGATGAGATTATTAGTTGTGTATATTTTCTTCAGAATAGAGTTTAATTTAATATCTTAGTCACAAATATGTACATTGTTATTAAAAATCCATGTAATAATCTTTATTATGACATAATT
>JALDXL010000127.1:0-6268 GCA_032155045.1 Nitrososphaerales archaeon | reverse complement strand
CTACAATAGTGGATGTTCTATTTCTTTCAAATCCTAACAATATATGTTAGAATATCACATTCACAGCTATAGATCTTTCGTTAACTTAACAGGGCCATTAAAACAAATTCTGTGTATTATAAAGGAAAGATAAATTATAAATAATAAGGCTATAATTCTGTTTTAGATCTATTCCAATGGAAGAAAATATCTATGAAACTATTTGTAACATTCTCATCAATTTTATAAAACAAGAAATCAAAAAACGAAATTCTAACGGTGTAATAATAGGTATGAGTGGCGGAATAGACTCATCATTAATTACAGTCTTGGCAGTTAAATCACTAGGAAACCAATCAGTTTATGGATTATTACTTCCAGACTCCTCTGTAACTCCAAATAGCGACACTAAAGATGCTGAAGGATTAGCTCAATCTTTGAAAATAAAATACAAAATAATAGAATTAAATAAAATTAAGAAACAATTAGTAAATGGTCTTCCTAGAAATAAAATGGCTAGAGCAAATCTTTTAGTAAGATTGAGAATGTCATTATTGTATTATTATGCAACAACAATGAATCGATTAGTTTTAGGAACAGGCGATAAAAGTGAAATGATGTTAGGTTATTTTACTAAATATGGAGATGGAGGTGCAGATCTCTTTCCTATTGCAGATTTATATAAAACTGAAGTAAGATCTCTTGCTCAATATCTAAATCTTCCTGAAAAAATAATACACAAAAAAAGTAGCGCAAGATTATGGAAAGGTCAGACTGCAGAAGGAGAAATAGGCATGAAATATGAGGAAATAGATAAAATTCTATATCATTTAGAAAATGATATTCCTTTTTCCTCTAATCACACTAAATTAAATGAAAATAATATTTCCAAAATAAAATCCATGCTTGAAAAGAATGACCATAAACAGAATATGCCCCCGATTTGTCAATTGAAAAGATCAATAAATAGGCTACAAATTAATTTATTGAATAATAGCACATAATATACTTTGATCATTATATTTCCTATTTTACTAGATAAATTTTTTATAACTATGAATAATAAAGTTCCTATAATCCTAATAAAGGATATTTTACCTATATAATATATGCCAAGAGGGGTTAAGAAAGGATTAGATACAAAAAAATTTGATGAATGTGTAGAAAAAGTGAAAGAAAAATCAGGAAAAAAAGTAAATCCATATGCAATATGTAATGCCAGCATGAGTGGAAAAACAAAAAGTAAAAAAAAGTAAAACAAATTAATTATTTATTTATTTAGAGTTCGAATTTATTCTTATTTTTAGGTTTATTTGAGAAACAGTGCTATACAATTAGTCACAATAATTAATCTCTGCATCATATCAAAATCTTGATACAATTAAACTTAATGCTGTTAATATTTTTTCAATCAATTAAATAAAAGTAACTGAATCCTAAATAATCTTTTTTTGTCTCAAAACTATTTTGCTATGTAACAATAAAGTCTAAATGATGTTATATATTAATAAAATATGTTAGACATTTAAATTTATGACAAAGTTAGGATACTGGGCTTCACAGGAACAATATTCGATGAATGATTTGTTAAAATTTGTAAAAGAAGCTGAATCAGGAGGATTCAATCAAACCCTTACAAGTGATCATTTTCATCCATGGACACATAGTAATGGTTATGGTAACTTTACATGGATTTGGTTAGCAGCTGCAGCCGAAAGAACTAAAAATATGAAATTCATAACCGGTGTCACTGCAGCAGTCTTCAGATATAATCCCGGTATAATAGCACAAGCGTTTTCATCATTAGATGTATTGTATCCCGGGCGTATTGCCTTGGGAGTTGGTACAGGAGAAGCGATGAACGAGGTCTCTCTAGGATTCGATTGGCCTTCTGCTGATACAAGATTAGAACGCACAACTGAGGCTATCCAGATAATAAAAAAATTATGGAATAAAGGAGAACGTGACGAAGAAATAAAATTATCATTAACTAAAAACGAAAACGAAGATAATAATTTTGTAACTTTTGATGGTCAATATTTCAAGGTAAAAAATGCAAAGTTGTATACTCCACCTTCTACAAATATTCCCCTTTACATGGCAGGATCAGGAAAAGAAGCTATACAAACTGCAGCTAGATTAACTGATGGACTGATTACTACTTCAAAACCAGATAATTCCAATGATACATTTGATATTTTTAATAAAGCAGCAAGCGAAATAGGAAAAGACCCTAACATATTAGAAAAAATAGGTAAACCTGTATTTTCTTATTCTAAAGATTATGACAAAGCTTTCAAATCGTGTGAATTTTGGAGGACTTCAAAAATAGATAATGCTTTTGATAGAGATATAAATGATCCACGAGTACTTGAAAAAACAGCAAAAAAAGAAGTATCAGATGAAGAATTAAAAAAATCGATATTGATAGTTACATCTATAGAAGATTTAATTAAACCAATAGAAGATTATTTCAAAGCTGGGTTTACGCAAGTATATACACATAGTACAAGTCCAAATGAAATAGAATTTATTCAAGAATTTACACAAAAAGTGTTACCGTATTTTAAGGAAAAAGAGTTAAAATAATAATTTAATTTTAATGTCAATCTTAATAGTAACATTAATTCGATATCAGGATGTTTAGTTAAATTAGCATTACAAGATGAATAGTGTATTAGAGTGAATAGTGAGATCTTAGAAATTCTAAATACTTTATTATTATCTACGGTAGTTTCAAGTGCATTCCTCTTTGGTGCACTTTTATCAATTTTTATTCATTTTCCTGAAAGAATTAGAGCTGACCTGGCTGCTCTTTCAGCTGGAATTTTCTTTTCAACGATATCGTTTTCTTTAATAGATGATGCATTAAGAGAAGGTTCTTTTATTACTATGGCAGTTGGCTTCATGATTGGGGCAGTTGTTTTTAGTGTTATAAATAGGATACTTCAAAGATCAAATTTGAGAAAAATAAAGAATATTCATTCCTCTAAAATTGTTATCATAGGTACCTTTCTTGATAGCTTTCCAGAAAGTATATTTATCGGTGTTATTATCGCTTTAAATCTTCAAGGATTAATGGCTGCTGTTTTGGCATTATTTATTGGAAATATAACGGCTACAATGGAAGGAGCTAAACGAATGGTGGTGGATGCATCAGAGCGCAAAATAAACATCATTAAACAATGGTCTATTGTTTTTATTATAGTTACTATTGGTGGTCCATTAGGATGGTATTTAGAAAAACCATTAAATCCTGAACAGTTATCGATGATCATAAGTTTTGCCGCTGGAGCACTTATGGCTTTTATTACGGAAGAACTGATACCTCAAGCGTATAAACGAGTCGAACTTCATATTGGGTTATCTGCTTCTTTTGGATTTATTATAGCATTGGCTTTATTCCATTATCTATAGAAAATTAATTTGTGAATAATAGAATCTGAATGTAACGTATACATAATTTTTGATAATGCGATATTTTATTTCTTTTCTATTAGTAAGAATAATTTTAAATAGAATATTCTATCTTAAATATTACGATAGAATATCAATTATAGATAAATTTGCTTAAATCACCAACAACTTCCTCCCCTATTGCTGAGATTTCATATCAGAACTTTATAAATTCAGTAAGATCAGAAGAAACCAAGACAAAATATTTAGATGCATTGAATAAATATATGGAGTTTTTAGGTTTAAAAGAAGGTGATAGGAATAATAGAATCCTTCTATTATTAGAAGAACAGGATCCCAGAGTTATTGACAATAATGTTATTCGCTATATTGTTAATTTAAAAAATGAAGGTTGTCATCTATGATAGTCTTCTCTTAACTTCTATAAATTGTTTAAATTATATCAAACAAGCTATCGAATATTATCTAATACTGGTATAATTTGGATCGATAGTTAAACAACCGGAGAACGAATGAATTCTAATAATGGGCTTAGCATCCTCATTCTCCGGAAGATGAAACAAATCTTTTTGTTAGGCAAATAAATTACTTCTATATTTTATTTATTAATTTAGAAATATACTTGTGGTTAAATGTTAAGGGAAAATTGTTTGTTTGTCCCTTTAACACAAGCAACCACAGTGACAGAAGTAGGGATTTATTGATTATATGTACATAGATAAAAGGATATTGTTTTTTATACTAAATTATAGAACAAAATATTCGAACAACCGGGAGAACGAATGAATTGGAATATGCCGATAATCATTCTCCCGGAAGATTGAACCAATTTTTCCTATTGTTGTTAGAAAAGTAACTCAATTAATTAATTTAAGAATTGAGATAAATAGAACCAGTGAAATGTAGAAGGAATTTTGTCTCATTATAACAAATAACCGGAGAATAATGAAAGAATGACAGATCAAGCAGAAAACTACTCTCCGGTTATACGTATGAGCTTGGTTATAAAAATAAATTCTTTATTGTTTATTAAGATTTAATATAATTCCCTAACTATTGATTTATGCAATATTACAAATCCGGAGAATGAATAAAAGCTCGGGTAGAGGACATTTCTCCGGAAGGATGTCTATAATTCTGATTGATTTCAGGTACTCAAAGAAGATCTCTATTATTTATAACAGTTTGAGATAATTTTTGTTATAGTAAATAAATTCACTTATTTCAGATAATATATCCTCGATTGTTATTTCTTCAAGTCTATACATTGCTATTTCGTCTCTTAGTTCCGATTTTGTAATATTATTTCTAGCAATTTTCTTTTTTCGTTTAATTTTTATATAATTTCATTTGTTATTACAATTCATTTTCATTATTTTGTAAATTTTGTTGTTGAATAACAGCTAAATTGGAAAGACAATAAAAATAAACAAGTTTTTAAATAAACTGCTTTTACTATTGATTGCTACTTTAGGACAAGATTTTCACAAAATAGGTTTCAAGGGTGGGTGTTATATTGTAGCCACTGTAACACCCAAAAATCAACAATCTTTTATTTTACTATGTTCTAAATTTATCAAACAGTTTGATATACTGTTGATTGATGAAGTATTCATAGTAGTGGGTGTTATAGTGTCATTCTTTCAACACCCACTTATTAACAGATTCAGGATAAACAAAAATTATTTCTTTATTGTATTATGCTATTATTAATTTTCTCGAGTTCAAATTATTATAAAAAAATGGGCTACCTTGGCTAACAATGTTAATCAAGAAATAAAGGTTATAAATACGATTTATAATATTTGATGACTCTTCAATTAGAACGCTAAGGAGTCACCAATAAACCAAATAAAAAAGAATGATTGAAACTTCTAATCAAATTCGTTGAAGGTTGGGCTATGGTAGTAATCATAGTAGGAATCTGGGCTGTAACCTTTGGGATTGTTGTGAGCGGAATATTAAAGTTATAAAATACAAATGATAGAAAAATATCCAACAACTATTTTTTTTATTTTTTGAAGTACACAAAATAAACATAACAATAGCGATAACCTTAAAGCTTTTCGTTTCCTATAACCTAAATTATATTATCTAATCACATAAATATTCAAGAAAAAATTCAACAAAAGAAAAAAAGGGAAATACTAAAGAATTAATTACTAATTACATGTTTTATTCTAATATTACAATGTTATTATTGAAAATTAAAAAAAGGTAGAATTTGTTTCCTACTTTCCTAATTCCTCTAAGCCTTTCCCTATACTTCCAACTACATCCTTGGCACCTTCAGTAATATTAGAGGCAAGTTGTTTAGCTCCTTCAGTAAGGTTTTCGCCGGCTTGGCTAGCATTACCTTGAATTGCTTCACCAGTTTGATTTGCACCTTTTTGCATACTCTCGCCAGTCTGGTTTATTGCGTCAGATTGTGCAAACGTTGGAATTGCAAATGTTGCCAAATAAAGCGTTACTGCTAAAATTGCTGCTGCCGGGATTGTTAGAAAGAATTTATTTTCCAACTTTTTCAATCCACCACTCTCTCTTTTGCTTTTTCTTTTTCATATTCTGTTCCAAGATCTTTGTCTGGATCCTCAATTTTCTCGCCTACTGCTTTGGCTCCTGCCTTTATTTTATCGTCAAGACCTACATCCTCTTCTGTTTCAATTTTAATGTCTTTAGTCATTAGTATTATTAATGCGTAATAGTTTATATATAATATAATGTAAGGAGGAATTTATCAGAGTGCATTCACATTCCCTGAAAGTGCACTCAACGTTAATCATTTCTGTAATCCAAATCCAGCATTTCAGATAAGTGATTAGTAACCGATACAATAGGCATTGGTAAAGGATTACCTTTATAGGAGTTATAT
>JALDXL010000126.1:0-6278 GCA_032155045.1 Nitrososphaerales archaeon | reverse complement strand
TGATAGAGGGTAGTAGTGCAATTGATTTGGAGAAGGAAATCAAGGTAGATAGAGTGTTCATAGTTGACGAACAATTATTACAAAATATATCAATTGAAAATCCATAATGCCTTCCAGACACTGAACTAAATCTTCCGGCTAGTAATTCAACTTCATCTACACTTAACGTTTCCTTAAATCGCATAACATTATAATGTATTTTTCTCATTGCAACATATGCAATGTCAACATCTCTTTTCATTATTTTATGCGTTACAGAAATATATGAATAATCAAATTTTTGCAAACTTTTTCCAATATTATATAGGAATAATTGTTGTTGCTATGCATTTTTTATTTTCCATTGTCTAGCCTGAAACAATAATGTCAAATACGTATAATTGATGATACAAGCTCTTGACTAAGTATTTGACGTCTTGACGACTTATATGACGAACTTGACCAATCCCTTGACAATTCTTCCTTTTAAATACTGCTAATAATATAGGTTACTAGATGACTCAAAAACTATCCAACTACATTGAAAGAAATGTTAGACAGGGCTGGTTACGAGGAAAAAATAGAGATGAAATAGCAATTGAATGTGGTATTAGTACAGGATCAGTCTCTAATATTACAAAAAAATTTATTGATTCTCTTGGAGAATATGATGCTGGAACTATAAGAGAACTTGCTATACAACTAAAAAAAGCAGATCTAACTCCAAAAGATTGTGCAATTGGATTCCAAGTCAACAAAATTCTAGAAAAAATCGGTATAGCAAATGAAGAAGAGAAGAAGAATATTGTGGTCTTTCTAAAGGAAATAGATAACTTTGCTCAAGAAATTGAGGGAAATCCGATTTTGATCAGAGAATGTCTATTTGAGATAATAAAAATTTCAAAAGAGGTTCCATCTTATCAGTTGAAAAACTATATTCAACATAAGAGACGAGAAAAAGAACACTTAGAAAATCAAGTAGAAAAATTGAAAATGGAAATACAAAGACTGAAGAAAGAAAAATTTGATTCACAAGAAGGATTCTTTTCAACTAAAAATGAAATAGCTATGAAATTTGAAGAACTTGATTGGTGTCTAAATGTTAGAGCTAGTCTGGAAAAAGAAGGCATTCCAGTTGAAGATATTTCTTTGTTATCTAGATTGGTTTCAAAAATAAAAAAATATAGTAATAATCTTGACATTTTTCAAATTATTAAAAGAATTGAAATTACAGAAAATTTAGAAAAAGAAATTGAGATTAAAAAAAGAAGGTACCAGTTGCTAAAATCGGATATAGAAATACTTGAAGAACATGATGCAAAGTCATTAAATACTCTACATTCCAAAATACTCAAGCTTAATTTTTTGGATGAAATTGAAAAATTTGGATTTAATTTTGCAGATCTAAAAAAATTAAAGTTAAGGTTGAAAGAGATCGCAGTTGAGAATAAAATGAATCCAGAGGAAATAAAGGAAGAATTTTTCGATAGCCTTTCACAATATGCCGATAAAATAACAGCACAAAATGAATTAGAAAGGTTAAACAAAGTAATATTAGAAATAGAGAAGGATATACACAAAAAAAGAGCAAATCTTGTTTTTCAAGGATCGGCTGGAAGAATAATACAAAACCTTGTGGATAAAGGAATGGAGGAAAATGATATAATATTTATAAAGGAATTTATTGAGATGTTCGATGAGTATGGTCTAAAACCCAAAGATTTGATTGAATTTATCAAATGGGTAAGAGTTCAATCTAGAATACAATCACAGAATGTTACTATTAATAAGAATTTAAATTTAGATAAACCGATTAAAAAGAATAATAGTATTAGACATCCATATCCTTTTTGTACTGAAGAAAACATGATCCTTATTTTCCATCCATTATCAAATAAAATGTATTCAATACCAAATAATTACACAACTAATAATAATTTTAATATGATGTAATATGTTTTCAATTTAAATTAATTACTATATTTATCTTTAAATTTAATATCAAAATAAATGTAACCAATACACTATTTATTATTTGCATTCTGTAATAGCGGAGAGAAATCCAATCCACCCTTTAAGCAGTTTCTCACCTTTAGAATTTATAGCTTTTATTGTTTGAAACTTATTTAAGATTATTTTATTTAGTAATTCAAGATAAACTGTAATATTAATAATATTAAGATATCAAAGTGTATACATGTTTTATAAAAATATCCTTTTGGGCTTTTTTTTCAAACATAACATTCTTCACCAAATTCTGGATGAATCTCTGCTAATACCTTATAATTTATTATTGATGTTGTCATAAAACATACTCTAAATTCTTATTGTTTAATTACCTTTTCTATAGAAAAAAGATCTATATTCTTAAAGTTAAGAAAATAAAATTTTTGTGAATGTAAAAACTAGTTTACACATATTATTTACTAGAGTTAAAGAAAAAAAAATTTTTTAAAAAGAATTGTAATGGTTTGATAATAATTTTTTAATTTTTATTATGTTTTATTTATTATCTTATCATATTACGATATTAGCTTTTATTATTGGAAACTAATTTTTACATTTTTTTACTAATATTTCTGATTGGTAAAGTATAACCAATAATGTTTCTGTCTATTTTATATTTTTTTAAATACATATGAATTAATTGCGTATTTCTGTATAATCTTCATATTTCAACATATTTTTATTCTCTATCTTTTATTATTACTTAATGAAAAATATATCACTCGCCCTAACATTAGGGATTCTTTTATTAAGTTCTGCAATCCTTGTGTCTATTCCTAGGAATGCAATTGCTCAACAACAAGATGAAACTATAGATTACACATTGACAGAAGAAGAAATAAAGACAAAAATAACAGAATTCAAAGCAAAGCATCCAAAGTTTGCTGCGATTGTTGAAGAAATACCTAACCTTGATTTAAAAGAAACTGTTAAAGATTATCTTGCTGCTGGAGCTATACAAAAGATACTAAAATTCCATGCAAAAAATTTAGTTGAAGAAAAAGTCGCCAATGCAACAGGAGCTAGTACTGATAGTTCACCATTGGAAGAAACTCTGACAGATGACCAAATTCAAGCAAAAATAACTGATTTCAAGACAAAGTATCCAAAGTTTGCTGCTATAGTTGAAGGTATATCTAATCTGGACTTGAAAGAAACTGTTAAAGCATATCTTGGGGCAGAAGTATTACAAAAATTATTCAAATACCACGCTAAGAATTTAGTTGAACAAGCAGTAGCCTCAGCAACTCCATAGATAATTCTAAAACAAAACATAATAATTTTTTTATTTTTATTAATAATCTAGTGATAATCTAATATTTTTTAATATGATGATAATTAAGTTTTGGGAAAAATAAAAAGTCCAGTATAATAATAGAGAAATACAGATGTTAAGGTAAGCTCTACCTATCTTAACATATTTGAAAGTATCAATTTTTTTTTCTTAGTAGAAATAATGCGTTAACCATATTAAAAGTATTTGTGATACAAGATTGTTACCAAAAAGTTATATATATTTCTTAGAATATATATTTTGGAATATAGATTCGACAATATTTTATTCTATTGTATGTTTTATATCTACTACAATATATTTCAAGGGATTGTATAAGTGGGTGTTAAACGTTATACATGATATTTAACACCCGCTTTTCAACACAGAAAGATTCAACAAAGTTATGAGATTTGATAAATTATAAATATATTTGAATAAAATTCGAAAAAATATTAAACAACAAAAAGAAATTAAGCTTAAAAATTAAATTAACTATTCTCTATCTGCAGATAGATGCAATAATTCAGACATTTCATTATGTATTTTTAATAAATTTAATCCTTTTTCTGTAGTTCTAAATGTTTGAGTCCCATCGAGATATTCTATAAGATTATTTTCTATCAATATAGATAGATAATTCTTTACTTGATTATAAGTAAGCATAACTTTATACATAATTTTTGTCTTGGTTGTTCCTCCATTAGCTGCATCTAGTATCATTGCTACAATTTCTGTCCTACTTCGATAATTCATATTAATAAATAATTAATCTCCTTTATTAGCTTAATCGAATCTATCTAGATAATTTTATTCAGATAAAAATTTCTGCATACTATTGTATATATAATATTAATAAAATTAATTAAAGTTCAATAATATTCAATATAGTCATTATATTATATTTCTTAACTTAAATCAATAATCTTTTATTCTATTGTCACTTAGTTGTCTATTGTATATGTAACCAATTTATATTTACCTTTTATTATCTGGCACTTTTAAATAATCCTATTCCTTTCAATAAGGAACTGCAATTACCTTCTTTTCTATTCCTTCACTACTTGTAAACTTTATAATAGTTATATAAGTATCTTATTTAGAATGAAGAAAAATAGTAGATATATTAATTTCACTCAATCACGAGGTCAATTTCTAATCTACGATGTAAAAATTTCCATTTATTATTTGCATCTTTCTTTAATGTGTCAATATAAGTACCAGTAGCGACTACTTCGGGCGTTCTTTTTGCTTCGATAACTATGAGATACGATTGTGCACTAGCGGTATTATTTGTACCATTTTCGATTATAATGTTTGTTGATACATGTCTTTTACCACTTGCGAATTCGTTAGTAATCTGACTGGCAATATTTTTTAGTTCTGTTTTCCCTTTTGCTTCACCAAATGGTGTACTCCACACTCCATCGTCTGACCAAGTGTTGGTCCATTCCTCTATAGCCTTATTATCGAGGGCTTGGTTGTATTTAGCAATTAATTCTTGAATGTTTATTTTATCAGCAGCAGATATTATAGAACTTTGATTATTCTTTGAACCACTTTGTTCTCTCTGCTCGGTAAGATTTTCTTTTTTTATTGTAGTAGCAGTAGTTGATTCCTTTTTCCATCCTTTAGGCAACGTCATATGATTAAATTTATAGAACTACTATTTAATTTAAATGTTTTTATCATTAAGCCACATTTATCACTATAGCAATAATTTAGATGGTCACAATACATATAATTAGGCAATGATATCTTATATTTATTGAACAAATATTACACATATATTAAGAAAAATGTTTTATATACTTCTCAGATATTATATATATTTTCATATCTTTTATTTTTTTCCCTTTATCTTAATTTTTGTTTCATAGCAATTTTTTTGCAATGATATTGATAATTAAAATATTAGTTAAAAACCTATTGTGGATATTTATTCAATTTACATTTATAACTATAATATAATTCTAAAGAGTTGGCAGGATTGAAAGCATTAGAATATACCTACCAACTCTTTTTATGATATATGCCAAAATTTTTGGTCGCTCTTTGCAATCTATTTACTAATGGAGTAAAGATAGACACCATTATTATTGCAATACAACAAATATAACTTATTGTATAGATGCAAATTTATAATTAAATATGAAATGTACACCTATAAAAACAATTTAAATAAACATATTTCTAAATTATTTGCAAATTATACCTCTTATTACCCTAAATCTCATGAAATTATTTCGGAATATTAATTCAGAATCATTTAACCTAATACATATAGACATATATTATTATTATCAAGTATGAAAGTAATACCAATATTACTATTAGCTATTTTGAGCTTGAGCTTTATAGTTATAGCTCCTCTATCAATTGGAAGTGCATATGCACTAAAGGATGAAGATGGCAGATATGGTATCGTAACAATAGATAATGTAAAAAGCAGAAGTTTAGAAGTTACAACATACATATATGACGAAGATAAAGATAAAACAATCAAAGGTAGCCCTGACCCTATTGATACAACTGCTACACAAGTAAGACATACTTTTAACTGGGATGTCGATGATTTGCCTCAAGATGTAGGTCCTGGAACACAATGGATTGCCTGTATAGAATTCAAAAGCGGAAAAGGTGAACCATCTTGTTTTACAGACTCATTCAACTCTAACTCACAACCAGACAGGATAACACTGGATGCCGATTTTATACGAGAGGACTAATCCTTTTTTTCTATTTTATAACAAATTAATTAATCAAAGATATAATTTTTACTAATTGTTACTTTTTCAATATTATAGTATATTTTTTATTTTAGTTCATATTTTTATTTTCTTTTTTTGTATAACCTTTATTTGTTTTAACCAATTTTATAAAACAAAAATAAATATATTTATTTTATTATTTGTTTGAATTTCTATCAGTTTAATTATTTTATTTGTTAAAAAAAGGATAGTATTTTCTTACAGTTAACAAAATAAAATTCTTGTAAATTTAATGGGAAGAATCATTC
>JALDXL010000125.1:0-6322 GCA_032155045.1 Nitrososphaerales archaeon | reverse complement strand
TATTTTTTTCTTTTATTTGAAAGTAACATCGAAACCAGCCACTTGCATATTTTGCTACCTCTTCTAATTTTCCTGGCTCGTCAAATAAATGACTAGCTCCTGGTATAATTACCATTTTCTTCTTTTTCACATTAATTAATTGTTTTTCTATAACTTTCTTATTCCATTCAATAACTGGAGAATCGTTTTCCCCTACAAGAAACAAAATAGGACATGTAATTTGTGTTAGAGAAGTATAGCCTGATGCAAGATCTACTCTACCTCCGCGAGACACAATAGCACTTATTTTATCAGATATCTTATCAGCTGCAATTAAGGATGCTGTTGCACCAGTACTAGCTCCAAAATAACCTAATAAACGGCTAACAGATTTGAATTCATTATCATTATGTAACACCCAATCAGTAATAGATAAAAGTCTATTAGCCAAAAGTGGAATATTAAATCTATATTCTTTTGTAATATTATCTTTTTTTTCTTCTTTTTCAGTTAAAAGATCTATAAGTAAAGTTGAAAGACCATCTTTATTAAAAAAATCTGATACAAATTTATTTCTAGTACTGTATCTGCTACTTCCACTTCCATGTACAAATATTATTAGACCGTTCGAAGATTCAGGAATAATTAAACTACCTTCTAATTTTTCGTTAGTGTTTTTATCTATTGGTATTCCAATTGTAATTTCTTTTTTCAAAGAATATATGTATAACAATGGTTTCCAATATTAAACATTTTAATAATTATACCTAGTACAAACAATTTTTTAGTAAATTTTTCATGTATTTGGTATTTTTTAATGATTAAAATATTTATATATAAATAAAATTGTGAATCAAAGTGTTAGATCTATGTTTCCCATGAAAATCATTCTGACTTTTTCCACTTGATTAATCAAATTCATAATCAATGTCATCACTATAATTCTTTTATTTAATAATTTTTATATAGAATAATGTAGAATACTTCTTTATGAAGGAAAGTGAAGACAACACAAAACGTACACCTTCAGAAGATAAACGTATAACTGATACTGACCAAAGAGTTCAAAATATTTCGAACCTTCCAAAGGATCAGATTAGGCAAACAGAAAGAGCGGTTGAGAGAACGTTTGAAGATACTCGAACTAGCATCAATAGAGTCACAGAAGAAGCAAGGAGGGGAATATCAAAATCGACTGAACAAATGAGAGAATATCAGGAAGATTCTATTAATATAATAAATAATATTGCAAATAATTTTATTGCATTACAAAAAGAATTTATAAATAATTTTTCAGATTCCTTCACCAGAAACGATACCCAATATAAAACTAGCCCTCAAATGCCATGGTTTGTTTATTATTCACCCGAAAGATTAGCACAGATTTACGGCGAAAGCATTCATAATTTTACTAATTCAATGATAAAATATGGAAATCTTTTAAACAATCTGACAATCTCTAATATGAATTACTTCAAGTCATTCTTGCAGCAAATGGAAATATACTCAAAGGAATTTTCTGAAAAAGAAAAAAGAAAATAAAAATACAAAATACAAACACTTTTTTATTTGTAAGAAAATATAACCCAATCTAGATATAAAAATCAAGTTAAATTTGGAATAGACATCTTCATTATTTTTCGCGAAACTAAGATTGAAAATATTAAAGAAATTATTGATAAAACTATTGCAGTAAAAAATATAAAATCGAACGAAAATGGAGATGGAAAATAGGTGAAAGTTCCGTTTATTCTTAAAGGTATTTGGTTTATTTCCATATACATTGAAGCTAACACTGGACCAATAGAAGCTCCTGTAATTCTCAATAGACTACTAACCCCTATAGTTACACCAGAATATTCTCTAGGTGTAGCAAGAATGATTACATTCATCGCGCCAACGCTTGCGAATGACAAACCTGATGATAATATTGCTAAATTAATTGAGATATGGATAACGTCTGAATGGAAGATGAATAATCCTGCGAACCCAAACGTAGTTAGCAATGAACCTAATATAAGAGGCTTAATTGTCCCTAATTTCGATATAATAAATCCGGAAGCAGGACCAAAAATTAAGAGTACAATAGAGAATGGTAATTGGATTTGGCCGGTCGCTATAGGATCTTCGCCGAATCCTATAGGTATAGGAGTCTGCACTAATATCGGTATAGTTTGGAAAACCATAAACATCGACATACCAACTATCATTATTACCATACTGGAAAAGATCATTGTAGTATTAAAAATTTTAAGATTAATCAATGGTAATTGTGTCCTTTTTTCTATTAAAATGAAGAGTATTAACGAAACTATACCTACAGTAATAAACGGCAAGATGCGGACTATTGTAGAGAAAAAGTCGTTTTGAGATGATGGAACAAATTCAATATCAGAATGTATTAATGTTAAAGCGAGGAGGAAAGAAATAATTGTTATTGCTAATGTTATTCCACCTTTAATATCGATACGATTTTTCTTTTGATTATCTTTTTTGTTAATACTATTTTCTTCACTATTTATTTTCAAAATATTATTTTCAATATTTAATCTAGATTCGTCTATGGATGAGTTTGTTTTTTCAACATTCGCTACTTGTTCTGTTATTTTTTTTTGTCTAGCTTGAGATCCTATTTCACTCTCAACGTGAATATACTTTCTGATAATAAAAAGAAGCAAAAATGATATTGGTATTATCATAAAAAATGTCATTCTCCAACCATATTCTTGAATAATAATTCCTCCAACTGACAAGCCGATTACTGAACCAGCTGCAAACATAGAAGTTATTACACCTTGACCAATTGAAATTTTTTCTCTAGGAAATAGATCTCTTATAATACTGAAAGCTATTGGAAACATAGAAATACCTATTCCTTGAACTGTTCTAGCCAATAACAAAGTTATGATATCTGTAGATAAACCAGCCATAGAAACGCCAATCGCGTATATTATCATGATAACAAGCAATACTTTCTTTTTTCCATATATATCGGACAAGCTTCCTGCTATTGGAGTTATGACTGCTCCAGCTATCAAATATGATGTTAAAATCCAAGATGACATTCCATAAGAAATATGAAAATCGTTTATCATATTTGGAATAGCAGGTATAAGCATAGTTTCAGCATACATAACCATAGTAGCAAGACTACTCAGAATTGCAAGCATTTTCCAAGCATGCATTGAAATTTTATTTTCTTTAACTGGTCTTGTCATACTATTTTCCTTTGCCTTTATTAAATATCTTTTAATTTTTTCTTTGGATGTGTGATGTAAATTAGTCTTGTTCATTATTTTGATTCCAAATTTCGTCCCAAAATTTTATTCGTTGACGATTTTATTTTTGAGATCCTTGTGTATATTTTTTTGCAAAGGTTCTGAATTTAAATAACATGGTGTAAATACATCCTGAATGTTTTGGTACATCTTTTCTATCGTGTCCTTAGTTATTGAAATATGCTCAGGAGGAATTCCTTTTAAAGAACTCTTCTTGATCTTTGATCCACACTCTATCATTCTTTCCCACATATTTTCTACTTTATGAGTTAGAAAAAGTCTATTGTTCCTCCTGTCGTTAGGATCAGTTTGTCTAACTACAAGACCATCTTTTTCTAGTTTATCGATAATAGGAATAAGAGTAGGTCCTTCTAATCTCAATTTTTCAGCTATCTCTTTTTGACTTAATCCATTATTATAATTCACAAGCATAGCAATAACTTTCCATTGTCCGAAAGAAATCCCAACATTTTGACGTAATTCTTGGTCAAAAGATCGAGTTAATGCTTTAGCTGTTCTATTAATCAAAAACCCAATATTATTTTCAAAATCAAATTTTTTCATAATAATTCACTACCTATTAAATAGTATACTAATTATAAGTATATAACTCTTTCATTCTTTTTATAACATCCCGAGAAGATCCAAATATTATTATTCTAAAACTAATTAAAAATAAAATCTATCTGATAATATAATAGTGAATACTAAAACAAAACAAATTTTATGAGTAGTAGTTAACAAAGTTAAGTTGTAATTAAATATAAGTATGATTTGATTATTTTTGATGTCTAAAGATAAAAATAAATCAAAACTCTCCAGTTTATTTAAGTTTAGAGAAAAATTTTCTAAAAATAAAAGTAATCAGGAAGTATTCAAATGCAAAGAATGCGGTATGACATTTAGTGCTAAAGAGAGGATGGAGTCACACAAAAAAATTGCACATTCAGGAAAAGGAGAGAATAAGAAACAAGCTCACCGTTAAAAACAATAAATTTTAATCTAATAAATTTATATATTCTATTTCTTTAGAATTTGTAAAAAGATTTGATATAATTAAAAGTACTAGCTAATGGAATTGGCTTATTATATTTAATTACATTACAAGATTATTTTGAGATTGTAACATCATTTAGATTGAGAATCTAATTAATACTTCATTTAATACAACATTCACCACCACTATCTTAGAATCATTATTATTCCTTGGGACATGCAAACAAGAAAATAATTATCACAAATTCTGTTCTATCTTTTAAACAATTGTACCTTGAGAATTTGAAATGTTAAGGGTAATAAAGTGTTTTAATATCCATACTTTGAAGTTCTAATATGATAATTCATTTTCTCAGATCATATAACCAATAAAAAATATTATAGCAAATTCATAAGTTTCTCTTATTTAGAACATTCATATTTATAATTTATTCATTACCTTTAAAATTAAAATATGATAAAAATTATCAAAAGTTGATTATAGAATGTCAAAATAAGAATATTGCAACTAAGGTTATTATTTTATCACTCTCATTTTGTATTTTAACATCATTTTCATTTTTGATTAGTGTTTCTTTTATCCCTTATGCTTTAGCTTTTGGTCAGGATCTTCCTAATAGTAGGAATAACGATTCTCAACAAATAGTTTTCAATTTGAAAGATTGGGTTAGTATCGAAAATTACAATTATGATGAAATTTCTATCCTACAAACAAGTAATGATTCTTTCGATTTTCCAGATACATCCATAATTATAGCAATGGATGGAAATAACAATATTTTGAATAATGGTGATACTACTCCTTCTGGTTTATTAAAAGTAGACTTTGTTGGACAGATTGATTTAACTGGAAGTTCTCAAATAATTTTTGAATGTAGCATTGATTCCTCTACTTTTGAAATATGTACTTCTCCAAATATTATTGATAATCTCAACATAGGTACACACAGTTTTGAAGTTCGTGCTATCGACCAAGTCGGCAAAATTGATGAAACACCTGTTCATTTTACCTGGACAATTATTGATTTGAGTGAGAGATTAAGCGATATAGAAACGATAGTTGAGAAGGGAGATATTTCTAGCATATTGAAAAATAATTTAAATGTCATTTTAAGAGAAATACAAACCTTAGTAAATCAAAACGATCCTAATAATAATAAAGAAATCTGTGACAATTTAGAAGAATTTATTCTTCAAATCACTAATAATATTAATGATATTAGTGTTGATAATGCCAATGCTCTTGTTAAAAATATAAATTCAATTCTTGACAAAATGCAATGTTAAAAATGTAGAAGCTCTAATAATACTATCAATTTTTTAATTGAATTAAATTCTGTAGACTTTTGTAGGAATTATAGATAATATTGATTGAATGAAGGTCATTTTAAGTAACTGATAAATCAATTACCATTAGTTGTTCTATATCAAGTTATGATGATTTTCCGGATAGTATTCATTGTTTATTATCAATCCTTTTAGATGTAACAAATGCTAATTGAAAGCTATCCATACAATTATTTATTGCAGAGTATAAAAGATTTAGTAGTAGCAGAAATAAAGGAAAAATCCCCTGATCATCTTCAAGGTTCTTCTTTATTTTACTTATATGAGGAATTCTTGGAACTAATACAGCAAATGCAACTGTTGCTATAGCAATGATATAATAATTAAAACCTATGGCCATGCCTATTGGAGCAGAAAACCATATACTAGCAGCTGTTGTTAAATTAGTAATTTTTTTATCCATCTCACCTTTCAGGATCATTCCTGCTCCAAGAAAACATATTCCACTTACTACTTGAGCTGCGATTCTTGAAGTAGAGTTAGGATATACTGCTGAGGAAAGATAAGTAAATAGAATCTAACCACCAATGACTAATGAATTTGTACTTATTCCAGCTGCTTTACCTCGTGATTATCTCTCAGCACCAATGATAAAACCAGCAGCTAATGCAAAAAGAATATCGATCAGAAAATCAAGTTAAAGTCCGATCTGCCAATTTTCCAGTACCATAAAGAAGTTTAAAGATCAAGAATCACCTGTAAATTATTTTTTCTTGTTGATT
>JALDXL010000124.1:0-6355 GCA_032155045.1 Nitrososphaerales archaeon | reverse complement strand
TCTAATGGAACGGGTCAATCAGTATTTTAAGGATAGAACTGAATTGTTTGACGAGTACTATCCTTGTTTTAAAAATGAATGCAATCTGTTTCATGTACATAACTTGATACAATTCTTTGCTTCAATGTACAATAATACAACATTTGAGAATTATTTCATTAACGGATTGAATTATAGGGATGAGTATATCAAGTTAACAGCGCCCCTAAATGTAATTCAAGTCTCTGGAACGTAAGAGGATATCTGCACCTGATGGTTTATTTCGTCTTGCTTTTGATGACCATAAATATCCTGGAACTGTAGAATGGGTTTATCCAAATCCAAATCAAAATTGATATTTAAACTAATGAATAGATTTCACATCATTTTTATTATCACTTTTAATTCTATCAACAATTATAGTAGTAGAAGAATGTTTCTATTCTCTCATATTCTAATAAGTAATATATTATTCGAATAAAAAATTTTTACATCGAAACTAAAATATCAGACTGTATCAATGAATATGATATTTGATTAATCTTTATCAGATTAAGACTATTGAGGTTGATAAACAACAAATAAGGTATTACGATACTTGTTATCGTAGTTTTAATCTACCTCCAATCCTGCTTTTGCATGGACTAGGGGGATCTGCTGACAGATGGTCGCAAGTAATTCCGTATCTGTCTGGGAAATATAGATTAATTATTCCAGATATTGTAGGATTTGGATATAGTGAAAAACCTCATGTAGAATATACCATTGAATTTTTTATTAAATTTCTAAAACAATTTTTAGATTCATTAGATATATCACATGTTAATCTAATTGGTTCTTCTTTTGGAGGATTGCTGGCATTAGAATATGCAATAAAGTATGAATCAGAAATAAAAAAGTTGGTTTTGGTATCTCCTGCAGGTATGATGAGATATGTTTCAACCACTCTTAAGCATTATATTTCAGCTGCACTGTATCCAACTTATGAAAATGTATTAAGAGCATACCAAGAAATGATATACGACTCCAGTATGGTCTCGGAGGAATCTATCCATGATTTTATTAAAAGAATGAATTTACCTAACTCAAAGTATGCATTTATGTCTACATTAATGGCTTTTAATAATCATCCAAAACTAACCGATCGACTTAGAATTGATTTGCCAACATTAATTGTTTGGGGAAGAAATGATAAAGTAATACCAATACGGTATGCAAAAAAATTTAAAATTCCTAATAGTAAAATCGTTTTATTGGATCATTGTGGACATTATCCACATATAGAAAAGATAGAAGAGTTTAGTAAGATTCTTTTAAAATTCTTATGAACTGGGTTATATTTCAAAGTAGCGAGTAAAAATCATGAAGTATAGCTTAAATTATTGGTTAAAATTAATTAATATTGAGAGGAAAGTTAAAAAAGTTACTAATTATAATTTAATAATCATATCAAGGTATTATATTGACATTGAATTAAAATTAAAATTCTCATTCTGTAATTTTATAAGGAAATTACCTAATTCATTAAAATCTAGAGTATAGTTTGAATCCAATTTGGTATCAATCCTCTGATCAGATTTTATATTAATTGAAAGATCAGCGCCTTTAAAAGCTGAATTGTCATTTTCTGAATCTCCAAGATAGAGAATTTTTTTATTATTCAGTTGTAATAATGAGCATATATCTGATAATATTTCTCCTTTATTATGGTAAATCGAGTATATATCTAAAAAAGGATGAGTCAGATAAGACTGTATATAAAAATTATCGGTTCGTTCAGTATGTATCTTTTGATACTCGGTGATCTTATCCAATATCCGTGGTTCAATTAAAGATTTAAAATTTTCCCAATTTAATAAATGTCTATAATCAATAGAAAATCCAGCTAATTGTTTCTCTCTGTATG
Source organism: Nitrososphaerales archaeon (assembly GCA_032155045.1). Classification (GTDB taxonomy): domain Archaea; phylum Thermoproteota; class Nitrososphaeria; order Nitrososphaerales; family Nitrososphaeraceae; genus TH1177. The sequence goes on along the minus strand of JALDXL010000124.1, from coordinate 4,470 downwards.
TATATTTTTTAAAGATTTTTATTCCATTAAAATTTTCAGAAATTAATGATGCTAATTTTTCTAAGAGAATGGAATTTTTTACTATTTTGTCATTTTGTTTTATAAAGTATTTAATTATGCCATTTTTTCTAATAATATTTGAGTTCGATCTAAAATAAATTTGATTTTGTTCTTGAAGATTACCAGAATCTTGTTTATCATCTTTTTGAGAAAAAATAAAGGTTTCTACACCCATAAGACAAGATACTATTTTCGCAAAATCAATATTTGGTTCGATAAATGAAAATTCTTTACTAGTTATGATGCAAACAGGAATATGTTTTGAGATGTCTAAGAGAATATTGTGAAGATCTTGTGGAATATGATTATTTGAATATATAGAGGTAGTAGGGCATAAGGTTCCATCATAGTCGGAAACTATAGCAGATATTTTCATTCAATTATGTATATCTATAGTATGTTTATTATATATTTAATTGTGACCTTATCATTAAAAATGAAATTTTGGAAATTAAGAGTTAATAATGATTAAATTAAAAATAGTTAATTTAATAGGTGATAGTCAAGATAAAACAAAATATATAAAAAATAAAAAAACTTAGTTTGACCTTTTTTTTAAAGTTAACATTCGTTTTACTTAAATCTATCATCAATATTAAAAAATAAATATTTTTAGGTATTGTTAAAAAAATAAAAAATGTAACTCGACCGGAATTGATTATTTAATTATTTATAGTATGCCTTAAATATGATTATTTAATATTTATCACCATTATTGACAGATCGGACGGATCAGCTAAATAATGAAGAAAAGGATTCTAATAAGGATGCTGAATTAAATGATGAAGAATTGACAGAAAATGTAGATGATGCTGTTGCTCGTATACATGAAATTTCATCTAATGAATCAATAGAATACAAAAAAGCGTTAGATCTATTGGATAAATTATTAATGGTAAGCCCAGATGATCCAAAAGTTTATTATGAAAAAGGATTTTTCTATGAAATAGCTCAGAAATTTAAAGATGCAATAAAATGCTTTGATCAAGCCTTAACTATTGACAAGAAATATTTCGAAGCATGGTACAGAAAAGGACTTTCGCTTGTTAGCTTAGAAAAATATCATGATGCAATAAAATGCTTTGATGAAGCATTACTTATCAAACCTGGGAATATCAATACGTTGAATGAAAAAGGATATTCTCTAAACAAGATTAGTCAATATGATAAAGCTGCCGAAGCCTACGAAGAGGTTCTTAAAATAAATCCTAATGATATACGTGCCTTAAATAATAAAGGGGTAGCTTTAGCCAATAGCAATAATGCTAAAGATGCTTTACACTATTATGATTTAGCCCTAAGTGTAAAACCTGATGATATTAATGCACTAACCAATAAAGGTGTTGCACTTTCCAGTTTAGGCAAATATGATGACGCAATATACTATTACGATATAGCATTAAGTATAACACCTAATGATATTAATGCTTTAAATAACAAAGGTATTGCTCTAGCCGGTCTGGGTAGATATGATGATGCACTATATTATTACGATACGGCCTTAAAGATAAATCCACTTATTTCCAAAACCTATTATAATAAAGGTATTACACTAGCAAATGTACTACAATATGAAGAAGCAATAGAATGTTATGATAAAGTAACAAAAATTGATCCTGACTATATCGATGCGTATTACAATAAGGCTGTCGCACTTGGATGCTTAGGCAATTACCAAGAGGCTCTAGTATATTATGATGAAGTCCTACGTAGAAATGGTGATTATATAAATGCATATTATGGAAAAGGTTATTCGTTAGATTGTTTACTCCATTATGAAGAAGCTATAAAATATTATGACCAAGCCATAAGAATAGATCCTGACTTCGCTGATGCATACTATGGAAAAGGAAAAGCCCTTGAAAAATTAGGAATGAATTCAGAAGCTATAAAATATTTGACTAAAGCTAGGCAACTTGAAACTTTCTAATTTGATATAATTTCATAAAATTCTTTATGTTCCATTTTGTTATCATCGTTTTATATATTAAATCATTAATAATTTAACAAACTTTTAATATTATTCAATTTAGATTATTGCTTTATATTAATATATTTAAAATAATTTTTAAAATGGACCGATATCATTTTTATCAATACTTAACATATGATATATATATAGTTCAAGGAAAAAAATTGATATAACTAGAAAAACTGTATACGGTAAATGCCCTCGATGCAGGACCAAAAGTCAATTAGAAGTAATTTCTAATAATCCTGGTAAAGAAAAATTTAAGTGCAATATATGTTTTCAAACGTTTGGAATAAACGATATGTAAATGTTATATATCGAGTTTTTACATAATAAATTTATTTAAACAAAATATTAAACTTTATTACATTCTAAAAATTTTAAATTATAATCTTCTAAATATATAATAAAATTGTAAGAGTAGTATACCTTATTAAGTAGTCAACTATATATTAAATAACAAGAGAATTTACGGCAGATTTGTTAAGTTAATTCAATATTGCTTCTCATTTTTTCCGTGCTTTTGTAATATAAAAGTGAAAATAAAATGAAATCTACATTTAAAGATTTAGGAATAACTGCTCCTATTATAAGAGCACTTGATGAAAATGGATATAAAGTTCCATTCCCTATCCAAGAAGAATCTATACCAATTTTTCTAAAAGGTATAGATATGATAGGACAAGCACATACAGGTACCGGAAAGACAGCCGCTTATGCACTTCCAATACTAACAAAAATTAAAAGTCACGTTCCAATCCAAGCCTTAATCCTAGTACCTACTAGAGAATTAGCTTTACAAGTTACTCATGAAATTAATAAATTTTCGAAATATATAGGTATTAGAACAATTTCAATTTATGGAGGACAAAGTATTTCAGTACAGCAAGACCAATTGAGAAAAGGGGTACAAATTGTTGTTGCTACTCCTGGTCGCTTAATAGATCATCTTAAAAGGGGATCAATCCAATTGGATAATGTAAAATATGTAATTTTAGATGAAGCAGATAGGATGTTAGATATGGGTTTTATAGAAGATATTAAGTTTATACTATTTTACGTGAATGAAAATAGACAAACATGTCTTTTTTCAGCAACTATGCCTTCTCCTATAATAGAACTTGCACAAGAATATATGAATAATTATACTGAAATCAGACTCAATAAAGATGAGTTAAGTCTTGATACCATAGATCAATCTTACTTAATTGTGAAAGAAAATGAAAAATTTAAACACTTGTGTACACTTATACGAAATAGGAATCAAACACAACAGACTATTATTTTTGTTTCAACAAAACATAGGACACAAAAAGTATACCAATTTTTAAAAGAAGATGGTTTCAAAGCGACTATGATTCATGGTGATCTTTCACAAAAACAAAGAAATTATGCTATTAATCGATTTAGAAATGGGATCGAAAATATTTTAGTAGCTACAGATATAGTGGCAAGAGGAATAGACGTTCCTACAGTAGGTCATGTCATAAATTATGATGTGCCAGAAGATCCTGATACCTATTTTCACAGAATAGGTAGAACTGCCCGAGCTGGTGGTAGTGGTAAAGCCATATCGTTAGTTTCCAATGAAAGAATCGATTCTTTTACCAGAATAATGAGGCGAACTAAACAAAACATGCATAAACTTAATGAAGAAATGGGAATAGAAATTCCTGTTGCACAAAGAACATCATATCGTAATCGTTATCGGGATAGACCACATATTAACTACTATAACGGCAATAGTAATAGATCGAGCAATAATTATGGATATGGTTATGGAAATCATAATCGTGGTAGTGTATATAGGCGCAGTAGTTATTAATAGTAATATCGTAAATATATCGGTTCGATCATAACAACAAAATCGTTATTTTAAAGCTATAATGAGGTTTCAAACCTTTATACATTTTTCATTTTTTTAATTTTATCTAATGAATGATTAAAACACCAATTAATGTCTAAATATGATTTCCTATCGGTATGAAACTTTATATGAAAGATGAATTCTTGGTATTTGTAAAAATATAAAAAAACATATCTAAAATTTTTAGATATTTTATATTGGATTAAGGCTTATATTTTTTAGAGTCAATATTCTTAGTTTATTAATCGATGGCATTATATACTATGTTGTATTTTTTACAATAAAAAATTAGAATAATGAGCGTATAGAGGAAAAAGGATCCCCCTCATCTTCTAGTCCATTATTATAATCATCATCGTCTTCATTATCTGCATCATCATTGTTCACAGAGATTGGGACACCTTGATCAACTACATTACATTCTCCATCTTTTCTATCTTGTTCGAGAGAATTAAAGTCTACAATATCATCGTCCTGATCACAGATAAACAAGTCTGCTCCACTTCCGCCTTTAAGCTCATCATCGCCATCTCCTCCATTAAGCTCATCATCGCCATCTCCTCCATTAAGC
>JALDXL010000123.1:0-6358 GCA_032155045.1 Nitrososphaerales archaeon | reverse complement strand
TAACAATTAATATAATTCGTATGATATAATGTTAAAGAATAATTTTGTCACTTTAACATTTACAACCATAGTAACAAGATTAATGAATTCTTAGTAGAATACACCAAGATAAAAGAATATTGTTTTTTATGTTATAAATTATTCTAATGAAGCAAAGACACAACTTTAGTTTCAATAATTTAAAATAATAAAAAAATAAAATAACTAATCGTTTTTGATTGTAGTATGTAGTAAGTCTCCAATTTCATTATTCATTTTAAGAAAGTTTAATCCCTTTTCTGTAGTTTTATAGGTTTGAGTTTCTTCGATATATTCTAAAAGATTATTTTCCATCAAGACAGAAAGGTATTCCTTTAATTGTGTATAACTTAAAAATGCGCTATACATAATTTTTGTCTTGGTTGCTTTTCCATTTGCAGCGTCAAGTATGTTGCTTACTATTTCTGTTCTACCTCTATATTTCATATTATAAATTAAGTGGTTTAGTTATATTAGTTTAATATGACATGATAAGATAAGATAGCTATTGTAAAATATTCTAATATTATCGGTAAATGCTGTTATAGGAAGATATTAACCTGTGTATATGATAAATTTGGTTCTATTGATAAAGTGTATTTAGTTTTTATTACTTGCATTTTTTATCGATTTATCACATTTAAGAAAGCTATATATTTGCAAATTTATAAATTGTTATGGTATATTATACAATTAAAAAGGAAATAATATTTTTAGCAACTAGCTACCGATTTTTATGTTTATATTTACAATACTGTTGCTATTAAAAGTGCCAGAAGAGCAACCCTCTTTTCCTTCTTTAAGGTCTTTCACACATACATTAACTATCTCGCCACCAGAAACTTTATCCACATGTTTAACAAAGGTGTTATCTATAGTAAAAATGTCATTCCATTCCCAAGAATTTTGAAAAGTATAAGCTGATATTTGCAAATTATCTCCAATTCTTGGTCCTTGTATTTGTATTTGAATGATGCCGTTTCCTTCTGCAAAGACATTAGATGTATAAAGAAATGATGTGGTTAGTATTGTTAATGTTGTTATTGCAATAACTTTATTTTCATTTTTCATTAATAAATCTAGTTAAATTATGGAGATAATATAATTTATAACAATCAGTTTCAATTTTATTTTTATAATAAGATAATTGATACAATAAATTTTCTTATTAGATTATAATAAGATTGTTTTTCAACCTAGATATTGAAATAGTGAGCCCTAGAAAACTAAGGACCCATCGGGAGTAAAACTGATAGGGGTAATAAAATGAATCTAATATATAGTGATAAATTGAATAATAATTAAGATTTATTTTTATTTCATTATATTGAGAAAAGTATCTGATAATACATTTTACTATGACTAGAGTTAGAATCACTATCTATTGATGTAAATTTTTTTCTGTCGAATAGCGATAATCAAAAAAATTTTACAAAGATATTTTTTATACAAATAATGAATTAGTTATTCGTTGTGGAATCATCATCATCATCTATTACATAGATTCCTATATTGGATTTAAGAACTAATTATGTTGAAACATGTAATTGTGATTATGACTGTTCGTGTAATTTCAATAGCATTCCTATCTATGGTTTTTGTAGAGCTTTAGTATTATACCATATAAAAGAAGAGAATCAGGGAGATACAATATCTTATGACTTGGATGTAGTTGGTTTATATTCTAGGCCCAAAGCAATACACAAGGAAATGGTATAATGCGGCTTTATATTACTAAAAAAGCATAGAAGACAATAATGCAAGAAGTGTATTAATTAATAATTTTGATCTAAAGCTGAAATGGATGGTCGTTTTTAATCTCTTTGTATGGACATTTAAATTTTTTTCTTGTACCTCAATTTGTAGATATCAATGTCAAGATAAATAAAAAGAAAAGTAGTTTCTCTATTCCAGATATAATGGATGTACTAGCAGAAAGTTTCATTAGAGCCGTAACTGAAGAAGAACAAGATACAAAAATAGACCTACCAAAAGGATTTATTTGGAAGCAAGTCCAAGGAAATTCAAAATAAAAGTAAGATATCCAAAAACTGTATTCAAACATTGCCGAAGCAGTAAAAACAAAGATAATGCATATTAGTTCTCCAATTCTAAATTTTGATTGCTCTGGAAAGAATGCATTTTATTTAGTTGTATAGTATAGAGAACCGTAGAAACAATAATGAATTAGCCAATATTTGAATTTCCAATCCAACACTTCATTAATTTATATTTATTAGAATAGTAAATTTGCTAAATTCATTTTATGTTTATCTAAATTATTCTATATTTTTTCTTATTTAGAGAAATGCTATAATAAATATTGTATTTGATTTATGTTGAAGCAAAGCAGTATTTAAAACTAAAATACTTCTTATTCTGTTTAAATACCATAATGACAACAGTCAATATTCCAAAGTGGAATATTTCTGGAGATTGGTTTGATGTATGTAAATGTAACATTCCTTGTCCTTGTGAATTTGCTCAAACTCCAAGTTATGGTGACTGTGATGGTATTTTGGCTTATCATATAAATAATGGCAATTATGGTGAAACGCTTCTTAATGGATTAAATGTATTGGCATTAGCAAGTTTTGAAGGCAATATCTGGGCTGGCAATACAAAAGCAAGCATTGCAATTTTCTTCGACGAATTAGCTGACCAACAACAACGAAAAGCTTTACAGATGATTTTTAGTGGAAGGGCAGGCGGGTTTATGGCTCAATTTGCAAAACTTATAGGAGAACATCGTGGAATAAATTTTGCTCCAATTAAGTTTCAAGTTGCTGATGACCTTTCTTATTGGAGTGCAGAAATTCCTGGAAAGATAATTGCAAAAGCAGAAGCATTAACAGGACCAATGACACCACCAGGTAAGAGAGTACAAACACTAAACCCCCCTGGCAGTGAAGTAGGTCCAGGTACAATTGCAACATGGGGAATAGCAGTATCAGATAAAGTTGATGCTACAGAAATAGGATACAAATGGGAAAGAAATGGTAGGTCAAGCAAACATATCAAATTTAATTGGAGTGGACCATAATTTTAGAAGTAATCAGAGTTATACTATTTTAGAATGTATAAAATACAAAAAATAATTCTTGTATCTCTTATTTTTACTTCTTTAGTAGCATGGTTGTTCTCTATTAGACAGTCTGACATGATGGAAAACATGATGATACTAAATCCTAGTGCAGTACTAATATTTACTGTAAATTGGACAGTAGGAATGGCTGCTATGATGTTTCCAGCTATCGTTCCTATGGTGTTGATATATAATCAATTGATAGTTGGAGATAACAATAGCAATATCTCTAAACAAAATAATAAGCAACGACAATTTCCATCAATATTTTTACCAATTAGTTATTCTATAAAAACAATACTCTTTGTTGCATCTTATATTTTAGTATGGTCGTTAACTGGAATTTTGCTCTTGTTGTTTTGGTCTATTTTTATGAGTAACTTATTCATGACATATGCAGTAAGAGATTTAGATATTGTGTATGGATTTCTATTAGTTATTTCTGGGCTTTATCAATTCAGCTCCTTAAAAAGAAAGTGTATAGGATATTGCGAATCGCCTTTGGCTTTCTTTACAAAGAGATGGAAAGGAAATGATACAACAGGTACAATAAAAATGGGAACATATCATGGATTGTATTGCTTAGGATGTTGTTGGCCTTATTTTCTATTGATGGTAGCATTAGGATGGATGAATATAACATGGATGGGTCTATTTGCTGGAATAATATTTGGAGAAAAAATATGGTCAAAAGGGATATGGATTTCAAGATTTACGGGTATTGCTTTTGCTATCGTAGGAATTTTAACTATCATAGGAATAATTACATTGCATAATGATTTCATGAATATGGAACCTATGAATATGATTTATTAAAATCATCTAGTTTAAATTAAAAAATTTTATGTTATATCAAACTAATGCCAATAGCTGTACAAAATAAGGGTCTAATATACGGTCATAAAAATATAAATCAATTTTTTTAATATAAGGATAACATAATATTGACCTATTTAAGTTTGTTTTTAGATATTTATTATAGAAGTTAATTTTTTAATTAGGCCCTCTGTTTCGATAGGTTTTTGAATAAAGTAGTCTTCATTAATTGTTTTGCCCAATGTCATTCGTATTTTTCTAAATTCTTCATTGAACGTTCCAATTACAGTTAAAAAACAAATTTTTATCTTAGGATCTTGTTCTCTTATTTTTAGATATAATTGGAATCCATCCATTTTTGGCATCTTTATATCAAGAATTACTAAATCATAAAAATTAACTTTGTAATAATTCAATGCTAAATTAGGATCATTGAAACTATCCACTTTAAATCCATTGCCTTCTAAAATTTTTTTTATTGTATAAGTTACATCGGGTTCATCATCTACCAATAAAATTTTAGTCATTGTTATAACGTCATTTTCATTAATTACTTTCATTATATTTTAACTATGGGGAAAAATAATAGTATTAAGAGAATACAGAGTCGTTAAAGCCCTACATTTTTTTATTAACTATTTTTTTATTATATATATTAAAAATCTAGTAATCGAGTTCGCCTTTTTTTAACAATAGAATTCATCTACATTTAGGTTAGATGAAAGGAGATTTTTAAAATATAGATTTATACAAGATGATTTTTTATATATTGATATAATAAGATAAATAAATACAATTATTATAGCCATTTATTAAATATTATAACTAAGGTAATTGTTATGTACCTAAATTTAATAATAATCATTTAAATATATTTGAGAAATAATCGTTTTGATTAAATTAAATTGCTGGAAAATATTGGTTGTGAAAATTAATCGATTATAAATTTTTGTATTCTCAGGTTGAATACATTCGTCTGTAGTTATAATTAGAACTTTGATATTGTTTATACAATTATGGTAAATTAATTGTAATTTTATCAAATATTATACCAATTAAATTTGATGAACTAGGTGCTGGAATAATTAAGTGACTTATAAGTCTAGTTCATCAGTCTTAGAAATAATAAATTTAATATTTTAGATTATTATCTTTTAGAATTTAATCACTATTTAATTATTGAATTGTTGCGTCAAAGAATCTCAATTTACCTGGATACATAATTGGTTTTCTAAACATTTTTGCATTCCTAATTAAAAATCCATATTTGTAACCATCAAAATATTTGGAAACAATAGAAAAATGGTTTTGTTTATCTCTGTTAAAATCTTCTTGATTACTATAAACTTTGACATCATATAAAAATGCAGATCCTATTATTGCCCCAATTGAAAGATTATCTAGAATGATATCTAACCTCTCACAAGCATCTTCATCGATTTTTTTTGAAGCATGGATTAGAAATTCGCCTCTAAATTTTGTATTCCATTTTCTTAACTCTACCGTCTTTTCACCAAGTGCGAGCAAGTTTGCAAAAGGTTGTTTCAAAGATAAACATTTCATTAATATTTTATTATCTAAAAATGGTATGGAAATACTTATACATTTCTTAAGGTATAATTTATTTTAATTCTATAAATTTGTATTTGTAAATGTTATATCATTTCTTTATTATAATGGATATTAAACGGTATTGAGAATTATCCAGAAATAAAAATTAATCAAATTAGAATCCTAGAAAACTACTGGTTCATTTGGAGAGAAAACATTTCTGTTATGGAATTATATCTTAATTTTTAAAATGTGTTTTAATACCGTAGAAGATATTGAATTTTAATTTCACCTGCTTATTGATAAAAAGTTAGAACATGTACATGGAACAAAAAATAGAATTTTTATGTTTCATATAGTTTGAAACGGTCTATTATATGTCCGTCATTAGCGTGAAATGTACCAACTAGTGTTTTACCATTGTTCTTTACACCTTCTATATTTGATGTTTCAAAATAATCTAAAACCACGTTTTTATGAAAAAGATAAATTTTTTCTGTGAATTTGAATCCGAACCAATTTCAATATCAAAAGCGGATGCATATCCGACGTTTTCTCATTTATTTTCCAATCCATATTGTATTGAAATTGATTCCGTGTTCTTCTCTTGTATAATTTGTATATTCTACACCAAATGCTTGGTTTTCAGATATAAGAATAAAACTTAAAGTGAACGAAATCGTAAAACATAAAAGTACATTCGATGGTTGTACTACCCATATACTCGTTTTATCTTGTTATCCTTTATAATATAAAATGATTATGGTTAAACTATTCTCTTTCGGCAGAAATATGCAATAAATCTGTCATTTCGTTATGTATTTTTAATAAACTTAATCCTTTTTCTGTAGTTCTAAATGTTTGAGTCCCATCGAGATATTCTATAAG
>JALDXL010000122.1:0-6383 GCA_032155045.1 Nitrososphaerales archaeon | reverse complement strand
TGCCATTAATTTACATGAAATCTGTTTTTAGGATTTAAATTATTTTTCAAAAATACTTTTTATGAATTTAAAATAACTATTTTTATCTAATTCCATAGACTTTGTGATGCTATATATTAGATTAAGAAGGATATGTTAATACTAAAATGTATTATGTTTAACAGCAGTAAATAATTTTTTAAAATAGATATAATTAAATTGGAATACCATTTCCTTTTTCCAATTTTTATAAAAGTTGTGAAAATGTAGTTAAATTTTTCTACTTACCACTTTGCAAAAATAAACCTATATCAAATCTAAACCTATGGTAGTTAAAAATCCTATTGGGATCTAAATTTTGTAAATTAAATTGATGGTATCGTTTGTTATAATTATTTTAGATGACAATAATATATTTAGATAAATAGTCAAAAATCATATTTTATACTTCCTCTTTTATCGTTTAACTTTTTCTTTTCTTACAAGTTGTATTATATAGTCATCAATTCCCTTGCAATCTCAAGTTTGCTAGAATGACAAGTGGTTCAAACATATAATTTGGTAAAAATTTGCCTAACCATTAAAAAGTACCATGAATTATAACATAAGTTATCGTGAATATTTTCAGCATCATAAGACTTGTGTCAATCTATCTTCCTATAAGTAGTTAGAAACATATTTCAGACTACTATATCAAGGTAGATAAATTTAAATCTCTTTTTATTTCAATACCAAAATTATACTATAAATGACCGACTAGTCAGTTATCTTTATATTATTGCATATCTCTACTATACTTATGGCAACCATAGAAAATCTAAGAAAATTCTCCCGAAATTCATTATTTATCTATTTATTTGCATTAATTCTTGCAACAACAGGTTCGTTGATACAAATATCAGGGACGAGTTGGGATGTTACTTCCCATTTAATGTTTAAACCTGAAACTTTTTTTACACCTTCTCATGCTTTATTATATTCTGGAATTGGACTGATAATAATTGCAACTATTATTAACATATTCGTTTATCTTAAATACAGACATGAGATAAAAAAAATAGCTTCTAAAACTTCATTCCAATTGTTATTGATTGGTTCAATTATCTGTCTTAGTTCTGGGCCAGCAGACTATTTATGGCATCAAGTCTTTGGGATTGATGGTCTGTTAAGTCCTACCCACATTTCATTGACTACAGGGATGCTATTAACATCTCTCGGGGTAGTAATAGGGTTAACAAAGATAAAAATATCATCTTCTGAAAATAACGCCAAGTTCGAAATAGTAAGAAAGATTGTTCTAATTCCAGCTTTTTCTGCTTTATGGTTTACAATTATATGGTATGTTTATTTCTTCTCACTTCCTTTTTCTAATGGTGATAAATTTAACTTTAATCTGAACCCTTATTTGGCATCAATAATTGCAGTTTTATTTTTGCCACTACTTAGCTCTATAATATTTTTCAAAGCTTCTAACACAATAAATCACTTGGGAGCAACAAGCGCCATCGCTGGATTAGTAATAATAATAAATATATTTTCTAATATCTTTTCAACTGATGGTATTTTATTATCATCTATTTTCTGGTATTTACCTCTGTCATTCATACCGATAATAATTGCAGATTTCTTAGTTAATAGCCAAAATATTCAAAAATCTAGTAAACACAAAAAAGTTATTAGGAAAATAATTGCAGCGACATTAATTGGTGGTGGATTTTACATCTTTAATTTTCCTATGGTAGTTTGGGCTTTTGCGATTCCTTTGGATATGACATTACTTGTTAATGAGCAAGGATCACCACTTATTTCACAATTACTTTCAAATTTCTTTGCAACAATACCAATAATGTTAATTATCTCAGTTCCTATTGGTGCTATAATAGGGATAACAGGGTACTTTATTGCAAATATCATTACCAAATTTGAGAGTAAAAATAAAATAAATACTCTTAGTAATGATGACAAGAGTGTCGTGGTAAAAGGTAATTAAAACCTAAATGTGATAAAAATGTGTCCCAAAGTGTCTCTATCTTATAGACAAAATATAAAAAATAGAATCATAGAAAATGCTATTTCTACCTTTTCCAAATACGGCTATGATAAATCCAGAATGGACGATATTGCCAAGACTAGTGGTCTTAGTAAAGGAACACTATATCTTTATTTTGAAAGCAAAGAAGAATTATTCAATACCATTTCTGAACGGAATATAGATCATTTGAAAAATCAACTTTCTAAACTATTTGACAATAAGGAAGATCTTATTACATGCATTCAAAATTTTTATTCAGAATTTAATGACCAAAGATATAAAATGTTTTTTGAAGCAATATCTGAATCATCACGTAATCCACGTTTAAAACAGTTAATGTATCAACAACGAAAAAAAATATTACAACTTATAGTTGACTATCTCAATATTCAAAAAGATAGAGGATACATAAGAAAAGATATAGAATTAATAGACTTGGCATATGGGTTCATATCATTATATGATGGACTTAAAATAAATAAAATGCTAGGAATAGACGAAAATCAAAATAGAAAGACTTGGGCGAGAACTGTAAAGGCAATTTTTTCAGGGATTATTTAATCTTCGTTACTATAAATATGCAAATCTTTAGATAAAAAATACATTTTTACTAATTTTATTCAAAATTAGAATTTTGACTTATTTATAAACTCAGGTATCAAACCTGATTTTATGGGGATTTTAATGTAAAAATATATTTGAGATATATCTTTCTTAACAAATAGTTTTAATATATGAATGATATTGTTCATATCTAATGGAGCTTTTTCATCATAAAAAATATGTCTGTGAAAAGGACAATGAAAAGTTTAAAACCTATGAGGAATTGATTGATCATTATCGACATGTTCATCATCATACGATTTTAAAATGTAATGGATGTGGAAAAGAATTCATCCATGAAAAAGATAGATTACATCATGTCCGGGAAGAACATGAAAAGGAATTAGATCGGAGGGAACATAAAGATATATATAAAAAAGTAGTAAAAAATCCACAAGATGAACTAGACGAACAGAATAAAAAGTTTAGTGATAATCTATAAAATCAAAATTTTTTGAATATTTTTTCATTAAATTTAAAAAAGATCTACACAAATGTTCACTTAATTTTCTCTCAAAGCTACAATAACTTTCGTATGAGCTAACTGATTGAAATAAATTTGAAATAATACGAACAAATGTATAAAGAATTCTTCATTTTCAATGAAATCAATAGTTTAATATAAAAAAATAACGTAGACTATTAAAAAACGAACGATGGTAAAATACATGTGATTTGTGTCTAAGTAGTTAATTTAATTGATGAAAAAATAATTTATAAGATTTAATTTTTAATAGTTCACTTAAAGATCTTGAATACTGATGGATCTTAAATTTCATATTGGGAATAGATATTAAAATTTTGAAAATTATAGAAATTATTATCCTGTTGAGTATTTAATAGGTAGATATTTGAGTTAGGTTTCTTATTTTCCCAAATATTATTAGTTAAGGAAATTTAGAGAATTAAATGATGATAAAACTTTACAGACCAAATTCAATTCCATAATAGAATTTATGAAATACTGTTAGAAATGCTAGTAGATTCTTATTCCAATTTTTATCTTTAATTAGCAAAATTAATAGAAGCAAATATCGGTATTTAAGAATACAAAAATAAAATTTTGTTTTCATTTTTAATTTAATCGAACAATCATCCAAAAGGCGAGTCAAATGATCGCAGATCCTCTTCTGGCGTTAGTGGACTTTGATCCTCAAAACGGAAACTGTCGTCTAAAGGCGAGTCAAATGATCGCAGATCCTCTTCTGGCGTTAGTGGATCTTGATTTTCATATGGAGGAGAATACGGGAAATCACTATATGGTGTATCGTAAGGTAAATCAAACGGGATTGGTGGAGGTGGTAATGGATAATAAGGATATTCAAATGGAGTAGGGGATGGATAAAAAATTGGGTTGTTTCTATTTGAACCACTGTTAAGGATAATTAAAAGTCCTATAATCGCTATCAAGACAAATAATATAATTAAAATTTTCTTTTTGGATCCAATCAATATCGACAGATAACCATTAATTAATGTTAATCATTATTAATTTTTCCTTTTTAGTGTGTTTATTAAAGCGAATAGAAATTTTTTATCAAATATATAAGGCGCAATTAAAATAGTAATTTTAAAATAGCCAAAAAAAATTTGATGATATTTAGACAAAAATGTATCATTTTAGAAAAAATATAAAAGGTTAAATCAAAATAAAAATATATTAGGTTCGTAATAGCATGGGATTCTTTAGTACAATAAAAAAATTTTTCAAAAATATTTTCAAAATCGGTGGCAATAATAAAGAAAACATTATCAGTAATCCTTTTATCGATAGTGAAGCAGTCGAAAAATTATCACTAGCATGTTTAAAATTAGATGAAAATTTAGGTTTAAAAAGTACAGGAAGATGTGGCATTTGTGTAAAGGTTGTTGATTCCGAATCCTTCAAGGAAATGAAAATTTACATTGATAATTTGTTGAACGTTGTTAAAGATAAGAACAAGATTGATTTCAATGTGACATTCAATTCTGTAATTGATAATTATGGATATTTATGGTTTATTATCAAGGGAAAAACGATTGCAGAAATTGTAGCTGTAATAAATGCGATAGGAGATAGTATTCATGAAAAGGGTTTTTCACGACAGCTTTTAGCGAATATCTTTGAATTTTCTAGTGGTTATAATGAAAATAATGTTGGGGACTCGCAAGATAACCAATATTTGATATATAATTATAAAATTGACAGATTTTATCCGTTTGTTCCAATAACTTCTACCTTAACTAATAATAAAAAAAGAAATCATGATCAAGAAATGAAGATAATGAAAGAAGTATCTGATACAATAAAAATAGAAGAGAAACTTTCTTTATGGTATCCTATTTGGAATATTCCTTTTAACAATTCGAATGGAACTTCATAATATGGTAACATTACTCAAATTGCTGATTCATCGTTTATAGAATAGATTAAAAGTGTATTGATAATTCCTCTTAAATTATCAAGTATCGTTGATTATTAGATAACCAACCAACCCAGATAACCAATCCGGTGAATTACATTTTTTCTTCAATTCAATTGTACGAGTTTCTAAAAATAGAATGTAGGTAATATGATTATTTTGTAAAAAAAATATCCATATTTAATATATAAAACATTTATTAGTAAATAGATTGATTCATTGTTAATCGTTTATCTTTCTTGAAAGTTGAATTTTAGAACTTATTAGTTTAGAATTATTGTGATAGTAAAATTTTATTAAAAAACATAAAATAAAATAATAAATGCATTAGTTTTCAAGTTAATCTCGTTTTATCAGTATCTTCTGTAAAAAATACTGGTTTACATTTTAGAAAGGTGGAAAAATTACATTTTCAAGTCTTTATCTCATTTGAACAATAAAATATTTATATAAATTGATATCCTTCGAATTATAATGACTGATGTTGCAAAACTAATAGAAATTGTAGGTAGTTCTTCACAGGGTTGGGAAGAAGCAGTTCAAGTTGCATTGGAAGAGGCAAGCAAAACAATACATGGAATTACAGGTTTAGAGGTTACCGATATGACATGTAAAGTAGATCCTTCCTCTGGTAAGATCATAAGCTATAGAGCTACTGTAAAAATTGCCTTTGGAATAGAACATTCTTAGGTTCTACCTCATTTTTTTGTATTTTTTAATATTTCATATTAATTCATATTAATCATATTTTTATAAACTAATTTGAAAACCCACTTTAAACATAATCATCCAAATATTTCAAATTTAATAATTTTTTTTGATTTAAGATACCATACTTAAACTAATAAGATTAAAAATGGTAATGAAACCAAACTTTGAACCATTTGATAACAACATATCGAATTTCACTTCATTCTGTATTTTAGGAATCTACCAAGATAGATCAATAGTAGTTATAAAAGATGTGCATGTATAAATTGTTAGGATCTTATTTTATTTTTTAAATAATATCTATATAATAGATAACCACCTCCAATCACGACAACTATTATAACTAATTGAGTTAAAAATTTCAAAAGCAGTATTGCTACAATTATTAATGCTATAATAACAAGAACATTCATAATAAAAGATTTATTCATAATAGAAGATTTATCCATATTAGAATAGAGCTTTATATTATACTAATTATTATACTTTGCCTTAAATTTCTACCAATATTGATAAATTTTATAAAAGTAAATAGTTCTTTTTGAACCTCATATTTAGTATGACTAGTAAACCAAAATAAAAAATGAAATGTATAAATTAATCTGAAATGATTCCTTCTTCTGTAAAAATTTTTGATGCTTCTTCAATAGAGAGAT
>JALDXL010000121.1:0-6401 GCA_032155045.1 Nitrososphaerales archaeon | reverse complement strand
CAAGTTTTGCTGTCTGACAAAACTGAAGTATCAGCAAAGATAGTTGTAATAGCAGTAGGTCCAAATGATGCCTACAGCCTTTTCGACGACAATGAGAGACCAGATGTACTGTTCAAGGCAGCAAAAGAAACAAAACCAGTACGTTTGGTATGTTTGGACGTTGCTCTTAGCAGCCTTCCAGACAAAGATGTAACGTTTGCTTTGGGTGTAGATCGTCCACTATATTATTCGGTTCATTCTGCATATGCAAAGCTTGCTCCTGATGGTGGGGCATTAATCCACGTCGCAAAATATCTTGGTGCTTCAATTCAACCCAAGCCAAGAGAGGATCAACCAGAGTTAGAAGAATTCCTTGATTTACTGCAGCCAGGATGGAGACAGGTACTTGTTAAGAAGAGACCACTGCCCAACATGGTGGTATCTAATGCTCTTGTTACTGCTGCAGACGGCGGATTAGGTGGAAGACCTGATCCAAGGATTGCAGACAATTTGTACATAGTTGGAGACTGGGTAGGCAAGAAGGGATTATTGTCTAATGCGTCAGTTGCAAGCGCAAAACGCGCCGCTCAGCTAATTTTGAATGAGTGAACTATTTTATTTTGATTAGGATTTTTTTTACTAATGATAAGAACGAATAATGTAATTGAAATTCTTGGAATATTAGAAATAGTAAAATATCTTTCATTTCATTTTATTCAATTATACTTCATAAAGGAAATAACATTTTATTATTAAATATTATAGTATTATTATGACTCATTCTGTTATAATCCCAGAATTCATATCATATGAAAAAACAAGAAGTTTTATTCCAGAGGTTGTTAAAATACAAAAGGGAGATAACGTTAAATGGCTAAACGTAAGTAATGATTTTCATAATTTATATTTTTTTGGGATAGTAAAAGATCTCTCAAAATTTGAAATCATACAACAACTAAAAATAGGTCCAGGAGAATCTAAGGAATTGACATTTAATTATGACTATTCACAAATTGATTATATTTGTAAAGAACATACTACTATGAAAGATATGAAAGAACATAACAGCATATCTATATTTGTTCAAAAGTATAGTGATATGAGCAATATTGAAAGACTAACATGTCTTAGTAAAAGATTCAATATTAAACATCAGTATTTGTTAAATCAATTAGATGGAAGAGAATAAAAATTGGAGAATAAATTAGACTATGTCTAATGAAAAAATAATAGACGTAGATGATATTTATGATAAAGAAAAGCTTGGTTTATTTTTTGATCCATATATATTTAATGAACTTAGATCATTTCGTTCCTATGGAATTGAAGTTAATAGACTGATAATTGTATTTTGGGATATTAGTAATTTCTCAGACCTTACTAATGAGCTTGCCATAGGGAGAAGAAAGGAAGAACTTTTACTTTTTTTAAAAGAATACTATTATGCTGCATCACAAATAATTTACAACAATAATGGAATTTTGGACAAATTTATAGGTGATGGAATTTTTGCTTACTTTGGAATTAAAGATATAAAATTTGATGACGTTCCTAATAGAACAATTCTTGCTGCTATTGAATTAAGGAAAATATTTGATGATATAAAAAATAAGCATCTTGAATTATGGAATAACTATTTTGGTTTTAAACCACATACTAATATTGATTTAAAATGCGCTATTCATGTAGGAGATGTTATTTTTGGTTATTGGGATTCTCCTTCTAGAGTACAAATTACAGCAATGGGAAAGAATGTTAACTTTTGTAGTAGACTTGAGGGTTATGCGAATAAAAATCAAATCATTATTTCAGAGGAAGTTAATAAGTTGGTTATGGATAAATTTGATACTAATAAATTATATATTCCAAAAAGTGAAAGGATGAAATCATTCAAACATATTGAACATGTATATGAAGTAATACGACCTAAAATTTGATAATTTCTTGTTTTGCTTAATAAAGTTAAAAATTTTAATAAATGTGTACTGCAAAATTCTCTTACTCCAGAATCTGAAAAGATCTTGAATTTAAAATGACTAAGATTGGATTGGGTTTATCGATTATTATTATATACTCAAATGAAACTTAAACTCCTCAAATATTTACTGTAGATTTAGAAGAAATTTACTTATTTAGCTAGCCAGCTAGCTAGCAATATTATTAAATATAGGAATAACAAACTTCTGATCAAAAGATCTTGCGAATTTTGTGAAGTCTCTAATATCGCCATCTATGCTTACTTTCTTTGCTATTATTTTGTCAAGCAATTTAGATTTGCCAACTAAAATCTCTTTTAGTGTATCTGAATCAGTATATATTGAAATGTTACTTTTTTTAGGAAATGAGTCTTCATATTGAACAACATCATTGCGAATTTCTAAAGTAAAACCTTCTTCTGTATCATTCAAATATATTCCCAAAATCATGTCTTCGTCTGGGCTTTTTGCAGGATCAAGTTTGAATAGCATATTAAAGAGAAGGTCGTCAATTGATAGTGTAGAGAAAATTTGATCAACTACATTAGTATTTGGAAGTCTTTGTAGTACAGAGGAATTTATTTTTCCATCAAGTATGTTTGCTTGAGTCAAATACCAGTTTCGACCTCCTGAAGTAGGATTCTCCAATCCTAGCTTCCTAAGAGCATCAGCTTTCAGCAACTTTGCTTCCTTATTCTCTGGAAAAGCGTATATAGTATAAGTAGAGAGTTCTGCTGCCCAGCTATATTCTTTATTATCTAATGATCTCTTTATTTCATCTAAAGTTGCATTCAATCCCCCAAAACCATTAACAATTTTCGATCCTCTTTCTTGCAAAGTAATTGGATTAAACCATGTAGCATCACCAAAATTCCAACCTACAATATAAGTATATATTTGTCTGACTATCCAAGATAATTGACCAGTTTTTTCCTGCAACCATGGATGATTCTTTAGATAAGAGGGAAGTTCTAATATTTCAGTTATCTCATCCACATTATAACCCTGGTTAATATATCTGACAGTCTGTTGAACTAAATAGGATATCCCGTCTCGATAGGATGTCAAAATATCTGAAATATTTTCTGGACCTCTTGCCGGCATTAAGTGGCTAGGTACTAGAAATGTAGAATTCAGTCCTCTCATTGTATCAATTGCATCAATCCATGATTGTATATCGACATCTTCTAAACCTGACATGGAATAAAGATTTGGAAATGCTTTGTATACAAGGTCACTCGATAAAATGACTTTTTTTTGTGGTATCCAAACAAAAATCTGTTCAGGCGAAGGTCCTGGTGCCGAAATAAGAGTAGCATTTATTCCTGAATATGTAGTTTCAAGGGTATCGTTGAATAGGATATTTGGAGCAACATATGAGATATTTTCTAATTTCCAGTTAGGTCCAAGGCCACTACTAATTGATCTGTCACTCTCGTTATCGTGGGGAAGCAACAAACCACTCCAGTAAAGATCATAAATGGATTTCTGCTTTGCAATTTGTCCTATTGATGGAAAAACATTTTCAGGAAATTCAATATTTGCTATAATATCAGGAAACTGTCCTTGTGTCTTGCTATCATTAACAAAAACTCCGCCTCCACCTACATGATCTGCTTTCCCATTCGTATAGATAATTGCAGAAACAGGTTTGTCAGTAATTTTCCGAAATTCAGAAAGAATTGTTTTGGCTTGGTCTACAGATGAACCACTATCTATTACTATCAACCCATCAGTTCCTTCTATCATAACAATATTGGATGGACCATACCCTATAGCTGTATAAACTCCAGGTGTAACTTCAATTACCCTTGCAGGGCTGAAATCTTTTGATTGTTTCAATAAAATAGGATTTACTGTTTTGTTGCTTTCAATACCACTAGAGGTAAATAGATTCAAATCTATAGAAGATTGATTTTTGGTATCTATTGTTTCTGAAAACGAAAAGTGTGGGGACAAGAAGAATAAAAAAATGGAAAATATGATAACAAAACTTGATAACAAAACGTATTGTATTACAAATGATTTATTTTGAATCATAATTTATATGATCAAAATGAGGATCTTTATAATATTATATAAATTCTTTGTAAAATATTCAATATCCAGTGTATTATAAAGTAAATTAAAAACTGGATAGAACCTAGAATGTCCAAAAATTATTAAATTCAACAGATTTTTCCAAAAGGATTAAAAAAAGGTATACCGTTTAAAAATAATAGAATAGCACTGATCACTAGATTTAATTTCATATTCGGGATATTGCTGATTTCCATTTTAGCCATAATATTTTCTAATCTTGATATTCCTACAGCTGATGCCAAAAAATTCTCAAAATTTAAATCAAAGAATAGCAAATCAGATTTTAAGAAATCCAAAAGCAAAATATCCAAGTCCGATTTTAAGAAATCCAAAAGCAAAATATCCAAGTCCGATTTTAAGAAATACGATAATAACATAAAAAGGGATAAAAAGTTCAAACCAAGCAGTATTTCTCAAGGTTCTTACTTTTCTTCTTTCGAGTCCAAAAATATGAAGAATCTAGATATGGATAAAGTTAGGAATCTTGGGGATAAAGATAAACGTAATATCTTTCCGGAAATATCACAATTACCATATTTTCCTGAATGCGGAAATCAAGGTACATGTATAGACAGAGACGAGATCAACATAGAAGATGAAATTAACATTGATGTAGATAATGTAGATGTAGACTGGGATGATATTGACTTTGATGATATAGACTGGGATGATATTGATGTTGACATCGATGACGATATTGATGTTGATATTGATGATGAGGATGTAGATATAGTAGTTAGAGAGGATGACGATGATGATGACGATGAAAATATTACATATATCTATAATGAGTATCCAGAAGAAGATACTTATCAAGAATCATATGTAAACGAATATGATGAAAATTATATTCAACAAGACACAAGTCCTCAACAATCTTATGTTAAATCAGAGATTCAGAGAATAGTCACTGAAGGATCTTTCAAAATTCATTTAGTGGAACCTGGAAAACCTTTGACTCCCATAGGTAATACTGGATATGTTCTTTTAGGAATTAACCAAGGAACAAATAATGATCTTGAAATATCAAGTGGTTCTAATGGTCAAATTATTATACTGACTGGAGACGATGATAATAGAGCTGTTAAGATTTCAGGTACGGGCAATATAAAACTGGAGCTAAATGAAGTAATTTTGGGTACAGATGATGCATTAATCCTTGTATATCTTGCTGAATCATCTTCATGGGTTCAGGTAGCATCTAAAATTGCATAGAGTTTTATTGCTTTACGATCTATTTTGATAAATTCTATTCTAGATTATAGGTTGAGATATCCATTTCACCTTTTTTCAAATTTTAAACAACAAAAGAATAAAAATGACTTTTCTAAATTTCAATTATTTTTAAGTCAAATAATAATAAATATCCAAAATTAATTGAATTGAAATGATTCTGTTTAATATTTAGAAATATTTATTGATTCAATTTTATAGACTGGTTCAAATCCACAGAATCATTTTTTTCAAGTCAAATATGTCTTATTTGGATTATTTTCTTCTGTATCTTTAATTGAAAATACCTACAGTATGCTAAATCAAATAATGTAAAATTTCTATGTAATATAATCTCTGTATCATCTACCAATTCTGTCTATTGTAATAAAAATTTAAAAATTCAACTGGAATCTTATATTATATGGGCCAGTTGAATGTGAAACAAATCTGACCAAAATTTTGGTCTGTGACAATTCTATATATTTAATCCTTCTGCATACTGAGCTCAGTTAATCTACTAACTGTCTGTTTCTATTACTGAAATATAAATATAAAAATATCGGTTAATTTCTGATAGTCCATAAACACTTAAATTTTGTTATTTTCTCTTGGATTAACTGTCATCTTATTTAGATTATGGATTTTCGCTTATGATAATTGAAATTTATTTTTGCACTACAAAATAGATATTTATATTATATCGCCAGAATTACCTAATTTAATAAATCAACAAAAATGAATACTCAACTTTTAGATAATAAAGTATTACGTTATACAACAGGTCTATGTACGTTTCTGGCTGGTGTATTACATATTGCACTTATTCCATTATTTTTTACTCTTCTGACAATAGATGTTATAGTGTTCTTTATAATTTCGGGTCTAGCTCAAATATTCTGGGTCATACCAGTTATCAAGAAATGGAGTAAATTTTGGTATTATGTAGGAATAAGTGGAACAATAATTCTAATTATAATATATGTTATAGCAGTACCAGGATCAGGATATCCAATAAATGAATTGGGAGCATCAATAGTTTTATTTCAGATTGCTTTCATAATTCTATACAGTATTATAATGATAAAAAATAATAGATGTATTATCCCATGACATCTGCTACACTCTTTTACTTGGCAAGAGTAAGGAGTG
>JALDXL010000120.1:0-6402 GCA_032155045.1 Nitrososphaerales archaeon | reverse complement strand
TTGAAGTTTACCTAATCCGCTCTCTTGTTCCCATTGAGCTGGATCATCTAATGGGTCTACTTCTAATTGCATTAGTCTAAATGCAACTTTTTTTGCATGACCTAATTCTTCTTCTGCTTTTCCTTCAAAGAATTTTGATTCTAAAAATCCTAAACCTTGAATATTTTGTGAAACATACCAAAAGTAATGAAAAGCAGATAATTCTCCTGCATAAGCTTTTTTAAGCATTTCAATTGTTCATTCTATTCCTGAACCAGTAATTTCTCTTGACTTTTTACCCATTATTATAATTATACAGAAATACTATTTATACATATTATCAATATCGAGAATAAGTATAAAGATTATATATATAAAATAATTTGCACATAAATTCAAGATATATTATGTAATTTATTTAAAATTAACAAAAGAAATCCAATTACTGATTTATTATAATTATTATTCGGTTATATTGATTAATAAATTGTTTTTAACAACACCTAAGAAGGCTAATATATTTAGTATCGGCTGGAACACAAACTGAACTGTAGCCCTTACATTTGTTAATATTATTTAATAGTATTAGACTATTAATCGAAACTTCCAAATAATTTATTATTGTTTTCTAGACGGAAGTTCCAATCCTATAATACCCATCATAGAATCTCCTATCGGTTCAAATATTTTTCGCATCGATTCATCATCATAATATTTATCTATGTCTGATAATTTCTCTTCTATTTTTTTTTGCTCGATTTTTAATAAAACATAACGGGCAATTAACGCTTTAACTTCGTCGGCTTTGTCGCCTTTGAGTGGATGTTTACCTGATTTATTATTCGACATAATAATAAGCTTAATATTTAAATATATTTAGTTAACCTACTTATGGTGCATCTTTTAAAACTACTATAGAACCATATGACAATTGTACTTCGTTCAAAGAATATTTTATTTGTTCAAGTGGATCCAATACGCAATCAGTATTTTCACAAATATATGTAATAAACCCATCATTTTTGTCTGTTGATGTGAACTCTAAAGGGTCATTTGAAATATGGGATGCCTCACTTTTTCTCATTAGAGAAAATAAAATTCTCGGAAGAACTATATATTCATTATATTTATTCTCTGGAATGAAAATGGGAAAATTTTTTTATGAATATAAAAACTTAATAGTACAATTATTATTACTATAACGATGATCACATTTATTAGATATTAAATTCTAAATGGAAACAAAGAGAGAAAAAATTTCTAGTGTCAGTAATTCAATTAAATAAACCTCTGTTTTAAGAATAACTCTAATTTGTAATTCTTATTCTAAAGTTCATAATCATGAAATTAGTTTTTATCAGATTATTTTATAATAAATTTAATAAATTCAATTAGAAACACAATATTTCTGTTATAGTAAAAACTTAAGTTATAATTTTACTATTTATAATCTCAAATTTTTAAATATGTATTTTCAATTATTACAATATGCAATTTAAATTATTTTACAATAATCAGTTTCAGTCAATAATACACATAAAATTTTTAATACATATGTTAAGAGGTAATGATTTATTAACGACATCTCCAATCATTGCAAATAAGTGATTATAATGACTAGTATAATTAAATCAATATTGCAACTATGTTTGATCATGGTTCTTCCCCTATTTTCTATGAGCTATGTTCTGGCATCATCAGATCAACAACAACATGATGCACTTCTTTCTTCAACAGATTATAACTTTATTGCTACAGGCGACTGGTACTGCAATGAAGAAACAAAGAAGACAATAAATAATATCCTTGCCCAACATCCTGAACTTATCATCACTACTGGAGATCAGGTAAAAGAATCTCCATCTGCAGCATGTTGGATTGAAATGTCAGAACCAATAAAAGATAAAATGAAAATTGCAATAGGCAATCATGATGCTGAATTTGCGAATATATATAAACAAATAGTTAATTATCATCAGTTAAAAAGCCCATATTATTCACATGACTTTAAGAATATTCATTTCATAAGTATGTCGACAGAACATCCTTTTGAAGAAGGAAGCAAACAATATGAATTTATTAAAAATGACCTAGAAAGGACATCGCAAAATTCAAATGTCAATTGGATAATTGTTCATCAACACAAACCATTGTACTCTACAAATCAAGATAAAAAAGAAGCAGAACAACTTAGAGATATATATCAACAGCTCTTTCAACAATACGATGTCGACTTGGTAATATCAAGTCATAATCAATACTATGAGAGAACATATCCAATTTTATATAATGAACAATACGAAAAAGAAACAAATAAAAAAGTAGAACCAAAGCCAATAATTACGAATCATTCACAGAACGATTATTCCGATAAAGATAACGGAATAATATTTTTAACCGTAGGAACAGCGGGTGATGAATTAGACCCTGTTGAGGAAAGACCTGGTTTCTATGCTTTTCAAGAAAGTAAATTTGGTTTTTTAGAAATTGAGATAGAAAATGATGGCAAAAAACTAATAGGTCAATTCCATACTAATGACGGAAAAGTAACAGATCAATTTACATTGAATGATGCTTAATACTTGATTTCATCTTTCATTTTAATTTTTTAATCACATGACCTAATATAGCATAATTTAAAAAAATACTCATGTACTTTATATAAATTTTCAATAAATAGCATTTGATGTACTTAACAATTAAGTCAAATTAATTAGATATACATATCTAGTCACAAAGGTTTATAGAATAAAAATATTTAAAATTTTATAAATATTCTAAATATGACAAAAACCTTTAGATGAATTTAAGATAATTTATAAACTAAAATCCTTTATATCATTATTAAATACTAAGAAAATAAAATTATTCATTCTAAATACATTATTAATGCAACATGTTTATCCTTAGTAATAGACGTTTCAAGTCCTTCTAATGAACTTAGTTTTATATCGATAAAATTATCAACATCAATTTTTTGTAAGAATTGATTTATTTGAGATTCCAATAAAATTGTTGATCCCGTTACTTCTATAATTTTTACTTTTGGTTTCATTTCAGTCATGGAAGTTATGTGTTCTATTAAAATATTATGGCTATTCTCATATTAAGAATATGATAACTCATAATTAACAGCATTGATTTTTATAATAACTTCAAATACTCATATATAAACAAACTTCACAATTTGAATGGGTTCGTTAATTTGAGGGATTTAACTGTGAATGTCCTATCAATACTAGTAAATACTTATTAAATTCATCAAAAATATAACAACCACAGTTATAGTAATATATTCTTTGTATTTGTACTTGGTATATTTACAAAATTCTTCCAAAGCATTAGATAGATGTGACAACAAAAAATAAGTTATATCATTGTATGAGATTGAATACAAAGGTCTAATTAATTGCAGATCTATAAATGTAAAAGGATATAAAATTTTATAATATATGAGACTGTTATTCAAATTGATCGCCCGCATTTCTGGCTAGAATTGTATTGAACCAGTTCAATCTTCAACTTTTGTAATTTGTGTTTCAGAAAGGATACATAATAGTTGCTGAAAAAATACGGTTCACGGTGAAAGTGGCATTTGGTATCACGATGCATGTATTATAATGAGCTTGAAACATCATTTATATTCATCATTAGAAATATTTTTCTTAATCGAAAAAATAAACTAATATTTCATAGAGTTGAATCTTTTGGTGACTATTATCAATAGGTGTAAAAAGATGATTTCAATCTAATTCAATTGTATAATTGGATACAATTCTTTGGATCTTTGTGTATAATACACAATATACAAGAATGAGTTTGCATATCAGTTGCAAGCAGAGGTGGAAAATTTATTTTAGATGAGATCTCATCAAACCTATTATTTTTTATCTTTTTTTGATTCATGTACAAGATCTATATCTAATTTACGTTGAAAGAATTTCCATTTACCACTTCCGTCTTTCTTTAGTGTATCACTATAAACGCCTGTTGCTACTACTTCTGGTGTATCATGTGCCTCTAATACAGTTAGATATGATTTCGCATTTGCCATATTATTTGTTGAAGTATCTTCAATTATGATGTTTGTTGATACATGTCTTTTACCATTAGCAAAATCATTTGTAATTTGATTGGCCATATTTTTTAATTCGGTTTTACCTTTTGCTTCTCCAAATGTGGTAGTCCATATGCCATCATCTGTCCATGTATTACTCCATTCATCTATATTTTTATTATCTATAGCGAGATTATATCTAGTCATTAATTCTTGAATAACTATTTTGTCTTCAGTACTAATCATATCGATATGATATTGTTACTACTATTTAATTGCAAGACATTATTTTCAATCTGGAAAAAAGAAATTTAATAAAATACATATTGCAAATTCATCAAATTTCTTAAGGCATAAAATTTTATGCCTTAAAGTATTGAATGACTACATGTTATTGTGTCTATGCCAATACAATTCCAGATTATAAATATTAGGTCAACCTAATATTTAACTATATAGGTAATTCTTTAAACAGAAAAAACAAATCTACTTGTTAATTACTATTCAAACAACAAAATAGAGAGGATCTATTAAAGATATACAAAAAATGGTAGATACTATAAATACTAAATTAAATGAAATAGAAAAACTATTACAATAAAATTTTTTTATTGTAATTATATTACTTTTATATTCTGTGTTTTATTCTCCTAGATTTTTTTTGAGGCTTGCTTATTTCTTAACAGGCCAGTTTATGTAATTATAAAAGGAAAAAAATTAGTTGTATCTACTTTTAATTTATTTATTTTGATAATCGACAAAGCTATATAAAATATGTTGTTGATTTGTTAATATGATAATGAATAAGTCAGATTTAATTGGATTCGAAGTTGTAGATCCAGACCCAGCACCAAATCCTGAACCCGAACCACAACAAGAACCAGAACCTCAACCTGAATCTACATCTAAAAATTACATATAATCATTATTTTTTTTACTATACAATATAAAATTTCCTTCTCATTTTACCAATAAATTATATCTTATAAAAAATTTATTTTTTGTTTAAGGAATAATCAAATTTTAGAGATTTTTTTTATAAAACTAAATAGAAAGATAATTGCTAAAATTGATAAAGTTAAACTATAAAGTAATGCTATCTCGATCCCATAAATATCCCACAAGAAACCAAAAGTAATATTACCTATCAAAAGACAAATACCAATGATTAATCCATAAAATCCAAAGGCAGTTCCTCTATTATGTTCTAATACATATTTAGAAATTAATGCTCTTTGGATAGTTTCAGAAATACCAACGTATATGCCATAAATTAAAGGAATAGAAATAATATAGATAATGTTATTATTTTCTGAAAAATACATTAATAAAGCACATACTGCAAATAAGAAAAAACTAACTATTAACACCTTTTCTTTTCCTATTCTATCCGATAATATCCCTGCGGGAATACCAATTGCAGTATGAGTGATATTGATCATTGCATATATTATTGGTACAAAATTTTGTACAACTCCTAAATCAGCAGATTTCAAAAGTACGAAGGAATAGTTGAATGCTCCAATACTAAAAATACCTAAAATTATTACAAGAGATACAAAAATTTTATTCTCTATAAATAAATTTCTAAAATTTGAAAAAAAGGTAACATTGACTAAACTTTCTTTTATATTTATAACTCTATCCTTTACAAAATAGATCAATATAATAAGTGATATTATCCCTGGAATTATTGAAAGTAAAAAAATATATCGAATATCTCCACCAAATAACTCTAATATTAAAAAAGCAAAGACTGGACCTATTATCGCTCCTATTTGATCTAACGTTCTGTGTATACCGAATGCCTTTCCTGAATTGGATTCATCTACAGAATCACCAATTAATGCATCTCGAGGTGCTGTTCTAATGCCTTTTCCAGCTCTATCTACAATTCTTACAATTATTGTATCTACAAAGGTAGTTACAAATATAAAAAAAGGTTTACTTATAGTAGATATACCATACCCAATTATCACAAGAATCTTTCTTTTTCCGATTTTATCTGAGATATATCCGGATGGTATTCTAAATACATAGTTTACAAATTCGCCTGATCCTTCGATTGCTCCTAAAATAGTTCTTGATAAATCTAGATCTTTAACAATATACAAAGGTAGAACAGACATTATCATTTCAGTTGAAAAATCTGTAAAGAAACTGACTAGTCCCATATACATAACATTTTTCAATCCTGAAGATTTTTTCATAATAATAAAATTTATTGAATTTAGAAAATTAATTAATGTATCTGTATAATTTTTAGAAAAATCAATAAATCCAACAAAATATGTTGTAAGTATTATGCATCATGTAATAATGGTGATAGTCAACCTTATTAAATTCACATGAGATGAATCATATTA
>JALDXL010000119.1:0-6487 GCA_032155045.1 Nitrososphaerales archaeon | reverse complement strand
TCATCGATGAATTGAATAGCAGAGGTGAGTATATCTTAAGTTAACAGAGCCGTTTTAACTATCTATACTATAAGATTATAATTCGAATCCTCTTTTAGGTATAATTTGCTTCATGTTTCCTTGTCCACATTGTGATATTAGTGCTTAAATTGGGTTTATCAGTTAAGATATTACAGTACTACTATTTTGTTATTATATATAATATAATAAGTTAAAAATAAAAACTTGTTGTATAAAATTTTAAAGAAAATTCCATCGTATTCCATTTAAGAAAATATACCTTCAGATTAATATGTATTTTAAGATTATGTTATTTTTACTAGTTATAATATCATCAACAACTTTATTTACTTTAAAAATTAACGCTCAAGAGAGAGAAGAGGAGGAAGAAGAATATTATTCGATTTATGATGAATATTCACAAAATTATGATAAAGAATACTTTAAAGATAATACTTTAAAAATAAATGCTATTAACAATATGATTGAGGAAAATAATAAACTTCTGTCTCTACAGGAGTTACCCGACAATAAAGATTTGGATCGCTCACAATTATTAGCCTCAGAAAGCAGAATAGGTTTTGTACTTCCCACTTTTACTATGGCCGCATATGGTGCTGATGCATTTTATACTTTTTATAAAAAATATGCACAGGTACAAGGTGATGAGTTTGTAACTTCGGATATTCATATGTTATCATCAACTTTACAAAATAGCCAAGATAGTTTCAATAATAAGAAAGCTTTGGGATTACATCATCTTAGAGATTATACTTCATTCTTACTTCCTAATGCAGATTTAACCTATTTAGCTGACCAAGATATACATAATGGATTTATTTTTTCTCAAGATGATAGCAATTTATACGACATTCTTATTCTTGGTCATTCAGAATATGTAACACAACAAGAATACAATAACTATAAAAAATTCGTAGAGAATGGAGGTACAATTATTTTATTTGATTCCAATACCTTTTATACAGAGATCGATTATGATCCAATTAGTAATCAAATCAGTTTAGTTAAAGGTCATTCTTGGAGCTTTGATGGTGAAAAGGCATGGAGAGACATTAAAGAAAGATGGGCTGATGAAAATACTGAATGGGTCGGGAGCAATTACTGTCCTTGTCAACTTACCTTTAACAATAATCCATTTTCATATACTCATCATGAAGAACAATATTTAACTAATCCTAACGCAAAAATCCTAATTGACTACCAAGCTAACTCTCAATACAATTTTCTTATTGCAGCATATGAGTTAAAATATGGCCTTGGAAAGATTGTTAGTTTTGGAATATTTGCAGATGACGTATATGATGATAAGAATCTCTTAAGTTTTTACGAAGATATTATTTTATCAAATATTTAATAGAGTAGGTTTAATTCATTATAATTGGCATGAATTAATTTCCATTACAAAAATTGATGTAGCTGCATAGGTATTTTATATTGATTAACATACTAATAACTAATCATAGACTAACTGTATGAACTAAGTTATTGTAAATTACTATTTTTTCAAGAAAATTTTGTTAAATTCTATATGACTGTGAAAGATCAATAAACATTAATAATAAAACAGAAGGGACCACAATTTAGGTCAAATTTTTTTCACATCCCACTGACAAAGATACAAAATTGTAACTAATTATTATATCTTTTATTATCCCGATTATTTATTATAATTTATAGAAATTAACAAATTGATAACAATATTTTACAAATTGAAATCGAATTTCATAGATTCATTAGATGCCAACTTTTCCAGTGTTTTTCTTTCACCTTGTTCTATTAATTGTTTTATCGTTTTAGTTGAGAAATCGGCATTCTTTAACATTGTAGGCGACTCTAATTCACTCCTGGTAATTCTTGTAACAGATTTTATTTCTGCACCATATTTTTCAATTAGATTAGTATACTCTTTTTTAATTTTTTTCAATTCCTCTTCTTCGATTTTGGTTTTATCTGTATATTTTTCGAATATATCATATAATTTTTCTACAAGGCTTATATGTCTAGTTATTAACCTTGACATTTGTATATTGTATATATCTTTGTCACAGAATAGAATATCTTTATAACGATTAATGACTTCAATCATATTAGTAGGAAGTCGATCTATATTTTGAGAATAGTTTTCAACAATAAAAATATTTTTATCATTTCTTGGAGATACAAAAAGAACTTCTCTAATAGGGGTATTACTGAGAAGGCTTCCATCCCAACCATATACATTGTCCTCTACCTCAACCCAAGGAAATCCATAAATTGGATAACCTGAACAGGCTAGAATATGTTTCGCCTTAATTTCTGTTAGAGTATTATCAAAAACAAGAGGTTTTCCAGTCATAACATTTACAGCAGTCATGATAAGTCGAAGAACATTTGGTTTTTCTTCTTGTGTGGCAGCAAGGTTTAATTTTTTATAATCTATATACTTTTCAAGTGTTTTTTCAAGCGGAGAGTGATCATATATATAGGTCCAATTTTGTAGATCAAAATAACTACCGTCATCAATTTTTTTTCTTAGACCAAAACTATTTCCCCATTGCCATCTAGGAACAAACATTTTTGGAACTCCAAAAATTGCTGCATTTATAGAAGATGAGGATATTTTTTTGTACAAATATTCTTTATTATAGGAATCCCACTCATACAGCCTGCAATGATGGCAGCATTTACAGCGCCTATAGAAGTACCAGCAACTATATCTATTCTTATATTTTGTTTTACTAATGCCTTAAAAACACCGCAAGCAAAAGATCCTAAGGATCCGCCACCTTGCATAATAAGAACATTCTCTAATGCTCTTGTTCTTTTATGTCTTGGTGGGCTTTCTTCTTTTATTTTATAACTCATCTATACAATACAATATCTTTTTTCAAAGACTAAAAATTTTCTATTTTGTATTGTTAATTATATTATTTTTACTAGCAATCCTACTATAGAAATGTTTGGGACAAAAAAATAGGTCAAATTTGTTTCACATCCCACTGGCCCCATAATATATAAACATTTTGCTTCCTTTTATTAGTAGATTAATAATAAATAGATTAAATTTAAATTAATAAATTTTATAAATTTTATAATTTCTGTATCTATACAAAATTGAATTTTTTTAAAAAGAATTTCTAAATAACTACTTAAGCTTTATCTATTTTTATTATTTTAATACAATATTATTGATATGTTTCGCATTAAGAAGAAAATAATAATTTAGAGAAACTGTTTCTAATTTATAGATGAAATGAATCTCTCATACTATTGCTTCTGTTCCTAAGTACTAAATAGATAAAAAAATTAAATAGTTTGGCTTTGTATAAATAATACGGATAAAATTAAAAGAAATGTAATACTATTTCTTTTTCTGTTCATTGTTGTAGTTACTATAGTTTCATGTTTACAATATTCATATGCCAGTGATACAAAATTTGAGTCTGGTTTTGATAATATATTTGATACATCAGACACAGGAAGCCAAGAATCTAAGTCTTCAGAGTCATCTACTACAATGGATACTGAGGCTAACAAATCTGCTAACATCACTTCTGAAGATATATTTAATATGGAGTCAAGTACCCCGAGTGTAGAATCTAAAACTATAACTACTTCTGATATTTATCATGGTAATCAATCATCTAACTTAACTGAATTAGAACCCAATGCAACATTTACTACACAAGAGAAACTATCTAGAGGAATAATACCAAACGTAAAAATTATAACACCACTTATCTATAAAGTCACAGTAGTTTTCGATTCTATAAGGGTACATGAGGATCATGAAGGAGGACTTTCGGGTGATGCTGAATATGATCTAAGTGTATATGTACAAGGTGTGAAAGTTGGATTAACCGATAAAAGCCTTAGTACGATCTGCGTTGGATGCGATCCGTCTCCTGGATTATATGATGTTAGTGAGGGAGAAACTATAGGATTTACTCCGGAAGCGAGAATTACTGTAGAAATACCCGATACAACGCCACTTTCACTTTTCACTGTTGGGGAAGAAGTAGATCGCTGTGGCAGGGGTAACCATCCAGATAATATATACGATCAATTAATCACAATTCTACAGAAACCACAAGACACGTGGTTCAATTCTATTAAAGGGATTCAGCAACGAATAAACAATCATGGATGTGGTTTTGGCACTAACAATCTCTTGGTAAATGATAACGAAAAGTTAGGTACTATAACCAAGTTTTATTTCCCACCTGGTTCCAGTTATGAACCAATAGGATATGGTGCAGGTGCTCATACAAATGTAGTTAGCGATACAGGAGATTTCACTTTGAGATACACCATTGCTGTTACACCTCCTTCGACTCTAGAAAAAAAGATAGATCCTAACAAGTTTGCAAATAAATTTGAGTCGAATAATACCTTTACTTCCAATAAACTGAATTAAAGATAGGCAATTAGGAGGGTTTATAGACAATTTCATTATTCAATAATAATAAGACACATAAATAAGTATAAAGATTCCTTCTAATATTCTCTAGAAAGTGTAGAATTTGAGTTTCTTCTATAATCTTTTTCTGTTTCTCAGGTTAATTGATCTTATTTTCAAAAAATATCTAAATTGGATTTATTTATGACAAAAATTAACTGGTCCCATTTTATAGAAGAGTTCAAATCCCACACATTTTGTTAAAAATGGTACTGAACCCGTTTATATTTAGTTGGTCCAATTCAGCCTTTATAAATGGCTATTGCCAGTAACATATTAATAATCTACCTCTTGAAAAATACGGGAACTGATAGCATTCACAACAGCCTGAGCAATGACATCATGGAAATCAGCACGGGCCTTTCTGGATTGTTCAATTTGTATACCTTGTATGCCTAGTCGATTTACGATGTTGTCCGGATTATTGCCGTTAAAGCCTTCAGGACAGTCGGAACTCTTGACGTCAATATCAGAACCCTCTGCTTTTAGGGCATTCTTGATTGCATCCCTGATTTCATCTATTAAACCATTGTCCGCGTTTCCTCCGACACAAATGGAGTCTTGCGTCCATCCATGAAAGGCAATGGAATATTCAAATTTCTGTCCAATAATCGCGTTAAGCTTGGGGAATGATTTTTCGCTAAGTTCGGTAGATGTAATATGCCAACGCTCAAATGCATCGTCCTCGTTTTTGCTACTAAAACCCTTACATATCCATAGAGATACAAGATCAGATGGAAAATAATAATTTCGGACGTATTCTGCTTGCTTGTCAGTCCACTGTTCGATCTCACCCCCGTGGGGTGCAATCACAACAAGTCTGTGATTTCGGTCATCATGACTCAAATATTCAATAAATTCACCTCGTTCCTCTGCCTCCTTATTATCAAGACCTTCGATTGTTACTTGAGCTTTTACCTCCCCTTCGCAAGCGTCGGTATTTGAGAGTTGGCAGTTCTGCAGTTGGTTCTGAATTTTGCCTCCTAGAAATACAATATCTGCGTTATCATTGTGAAATGTAGTTACTGTATAAATTGCACTAGTAGTTCCATTTGCCGTAGGAAATTCTATACGAATTTGTTCATCTCGATGTCTACATATCTTTTCAATCTGCTTACGGTTTGCTCTACAATGTTCTTTAGCAAGGCCACTAGGAGATGGTGGTATATCTAGTTCAAATTGGGCTTTGTAGGAACCTTGATTATTATTATTCATTTTATCAATGTGTAGTTATTTAGTTAACTATAAAAAAGTCCTCTTTTAGAGCTTATTTTCTTACGCCATTTCTTTAATGACTTTGACTACTAAACTATCGTGAGCTATCTTGGAATGGCTTTTCATTGTTCAAAATAAGTAGGTTTGTATTGTGACTTAAATAATTCTACATTTTCGTAACGATAGTAATTCATAAGTTATGTCAGTATGCCGACTGCATGGATTTGAACTGGTCATATAGGGGAATCCGTATACTAATATTTATCCTTTTCAAATCTATAATATTTTTAATTGATTTATTCATGTTTTTCCTAGATATTTCTTGATTCACATTAGTAGAAATCAATGGTATTTGCATGAATGTTCAGATCCTACAATTTAGTTGAATAATCATATTGTAATCTATTTTGTTGTTAGATTCTTATATAATATTACGTTACCATTCAAACTTATCTCATTATAATTATAATTATCGTGTTGGTTTATTAATTATTATTAAAAATATCTGGTCCCATTTTATAGAAGGGTTCAAATCCCACACATTTACCGAAAAATAGTACCGAACCCATTTGTTATTTATCTGGTTCCATTTTATATTAGAATATCTTTATTCTAGTTACATATTTAATCTTCGGCTTATTTCTACATAAAGATTAAGTTACTATTGAATTCATTTAATGATAAGTATAAAAAACATTAGATAAAAATGACAACTTCATAACTTCAGCATATAACTTGAGTTATTGGAATATACATCATGTATTATCCCATGACATCTGCTACACTCTTTTACTTGGCAAGAGTAAGGAGTGT
>JALDXL010000118.1:0-6492 GCA_032155045.1 Nitrososphaerales archaeon | reverse complement strand
AGATTCTCCTCGACATTCTTCACAAGTAAAAGTTCCGTCATTATACAATAAAAGATCACTCCATTCGCCACATTCATCACAATATCCAGAAATATGACCAGTTGGACGACCAATTTCACCACGTATCAAAGCTGATTTTTCAGAGACAACATCTATCAACTCAGGAGTGACAGCTATCACATCCGAAGAAGAGATAATTCCTACTACTCTCTTTTTATAAATTACTCCTAATCTTTTGATATTATGTTTTCTCAATAGTCTGGCTGCTTCTGTTATTGTAGCACCCCCTTCGATAGTATACAATTTTTTCATAATCTCTGATGTTTTAATTGAACTTGGAGGTACATCACGAGAAAAGCCATCTGTAACAATGTCCCAATCGGTAACAATCCCTAAAGGTTCGTCGCCTTTGAAAATAATAATACTTCCAATCCTCTCTGCCTTCATCTTTTCTGCAATCTCTTTAATATTGGAATCCGGTGTTGCGGAGATTATTGGGCTGTTCATAATGTCTCTAACTAGAACCCTAGTAATCATATTTGCATCTCTGTGTTTATTGCCTAGATTGGTTCCCACGTCACTTCTTGGTATTACCAAACATAATTAGTTTACTGATAGAACGAAGCTTCAATTTGAATATAATTTACTCTTTTCGGATGAAATTATTTTGATTTTCCCCGATGGTAGTACTCTGATAATATCATCTAATGATATTTTTTTTAAATATTCTGCCATATCACTGTCATTTTGAGAATTATTAATTAATTCTGTTTTAATTTTTTTAGCTCCAATCATAGGATCTATTGTTCCCGGCAACAGGATTGTATATATTATACATTTTGATTTTACACTTTCTAATGGTCCACAAATTATTTTATAGTTATTATTATTTTCTTTTGATACGCCTATAGATAACTTCATTTCCAATCCTTTAACAAAATTTCTCTTTCCCTCAATTACAAAAGATCCTTTGGGTAAAAATTGACCTGTAGGAGCTCCTTTTTTTACTTGATTCGGATAAACCCAGTATGCATCTGCACTAGACAAACCATCCTTCCAAGCCCTACTAAAAGATACAGTAGCCATGGCACCTTCCTGAAGACTCTGGCTATTTTTATTGATCTCCAATTCATTAATGCCAATATTTTTAATTAAAAAAAATGGAGAACCATGAATTTCTGCATGAAAAACTACATCTTGTTCAGTCATATGTTTCCTTATAATTGCTGAATTTGAAGAAGCGTCTCTTCCGCCAATCACAAGTAATCCTTCAGATGTTATAAACCATCTATATCTTTCAAACCATTCTTTGGATTTTTGCTCTTTAATACCCATTTTTTTCTCTGCAACATTGGTTTTTCGTTTTAAAATTTCAATTTCTTCCAATATTTTAAGTCGTGCTTTATCGATAGTCTCACTACCCCTTTCCATTTCCTTAGCTCTTACATAAAGTAGAGAAGATACTTTTCTCACATTTTCATCGAATGGAATAAGTTCTTCTTCAATAGCTAAATATTTTTTTCCCTTTTCTGTTATTAATTTTGATGAGTTTCTATCTAATGTATCCTCTAATTCAAGAGGATTAGAAGAAGGTACTGTCATTAGATCTGATGCCAGTTTTCTTATCATATTAGATTTAGTTAATACTATTTGTTTAGCTTTATCCTGTTCAAATAAATCATGTTGTAGAATAGCAAGTTTTTTATCAAGTTCTACAGTATGAATTCGTTTGCCGGTAGTAATTATATCGTTAGAAAGAACTTCATCTAGAGCACTCATGAACGAATCCATAGGTTTTATATTTGAACTTTGCATCATTTTTAATTGAGTATGAGATGCTTCAAGCGGAACATTATCAGTATCCAATTCGACGATAGGAGAATGGTTCTGTTCATACACCACTTCGTCCACTAACTTTTTTGTATTTTTAAAAAGTAATAAAATATCATCTCCATGTAAACCTTTGATTTTTTTTGTTTTGTCTATGTTTCCTCTAAAAAGTATTTCTTCAACGAATTTCTTTGATATCGAGAGACTTCGTCCTAACCATCTGGAAATTTCTAAATTTTTTGTCTCGTTTTGATATAGTGATTGAAATTCTTCAAGTGATGTATTGAAAATATCTAAACCTTTTGATGGAGGAGAAGAATACTTCAATCCTGTACGTAGAGTTCTATGTCGTACTTCTAGTGGATTAAGAATTGATAAAATTTTCATTGATTCATCACAAATAATAATATTTCCTTGTCCAAAAAATTCACATATTACATGTCTAATTGTACGGTCATGATGTTCAAATGTCAAAATTGCTATTCGTTCAGAACCTAACTGTTTAATTGATATAATTCGAGATCGTTCAAGTTCTTTCTTTGCATTTCTAACTAAATCATTTTCTTCTACCTGTTTAAGTATCATTTTAGTAATCCACATTCCTTTAGTAGAGACTATTATGAGAATATCTTGTGCAGTAGAGTGGTGAAATTTTAATAAAAGAGAATCTTTTGTAATTCCACTAATTTGGCTTAAATAATATCCTCCAACAGAAACAATTTTCGAATTTATAAGATTAGCAATATACCGTAATTCTATTGATGATAACTCCACGATTAAATAAATTACAAGGGTTAAATATTAATTAAAAAAAATTAAAATTGAAATATAACCGGAAGGAATTAAAATCTCTTTTTTATAATGAATTCAATTTGGAACCGACCGATAAAATTTATTATTTAAGGGCAATATTTGGAATATTTGCAGGTATTACTATAGCATTTATAGTATCTCCTAACACCGATCAAGGAACAGTAGTAGGTATTGTATTTATTATGGCTATATTGTTTTATATTATTACATATTGGTTATCAAAAAAAATTATGCCGAATGTGCCAAAAGCTGAGAAGAGAAAATTTGCTACTAACGGGATTTTTCCGTTTATATTCTTACTTTTAATGTTTATGATATTGGCATATACTGGTCTCCACCAAAATCTTGCAATGTAATTCTGGAATGTCTTGGGATAACAAAACACCAGGTATTCCGGATGAATTTTTCATTAGGGATGAGGAAGTACCAATAACCAAAGAGGAGATTCGCGCAATAATTGTAAGCAAACTTAGACTAAAAGAAAACTATTCAGTAATAGATGTAGGATGTGGTAGTGGAAGTGTCACTGTTGAACTTTGTTTACAATGTAAAAATGGAAAAGTGTTTGGAATTGATCTAGATTATAAAGCAATAGACCTAACTAAGAAAAACTTGGAAAAATTTAGTCTATCTGCAGAAATTATTAAAGGAGATGCTTATGATGTATTAGAAAACCTTCCTTCCGTAAATGGAATTATTATAGGAGGAACTACTGGAAAAACCAAGGAAATAATAGATCTATCAATATCTAAGCTTAAAGCAGAAGGAAGAATCGTAATTACCACTATCCTTATTGAAACTATGTACAAAGCGATAGAGGCTTTATCTGGATCTCAAGAAATCAATGATATTGATTTTACTCAGGTGACTATATCAAAAGGGCGGAAAACAAAAACGGGTACTATGATGTTATCAAGAAACCCCGTATTACTAATTTCAGCTACGAAGATATGATTAAATAAAATTTGATAGATTTTTGTTCAGTTTTATGATTTAAATTAGTGAATTTAATCATAAAAATTGTTGAAACTTTTCTGTGTCGGATGTGGTCCAGGAGATCCTGAATTATTAACGATTCGAGCTTTAAACTTAATAAAGGAAGCTGATATTATTTTTGTACCTACTTCAAAGCTTAATAAACCGAGTATTGCTTTATCAATTGTCGAAAAATATTTAAAAAAAACTGCTGAAATCATCAATCTAGTCTTTCCAATGGTCAAAGACAAAAATTCTTTGAAAGAATACTGGGAAAAACATGCTTTTGAAATTGCTGAAAAAGTAAGATCTGATAAAAAGACAGTTTATCTAACTGTTGGAGATCCTTCTCTTTATAGTACATGGATATATATACATAAAGAGTTAAAAAAAAATCATAAAGATATAGAAATAGAAATTGTTCCTGGAATCACTTCAATATTTGCTTTTGCAGCAGAAGCAAAAATAAGTTTGGTAGAAGGTGATGAAAATTTGTCCGTTGTTCCAGCCTGTTATGACTTGAATAAAGTAAAAAACACAGTTAAAGCTTCAGATACAATAGTTTTCTTAAAAGATGGGAGATATTTTGATAATGTTATAGAAATGTTATCAGATACAGGTTTTAGCCCAGATTCTAAGATAGCTATAGCTCAAGATGTTTCGACTGATGAAAAGATCCTAGAGATAAAAAGCCTCAAAGATATAAAAGGAAAAAAACAATCTAGTAGTAAATATTTTTCTATTATGGTAGTTAAAAGAAATGATAGAGAATAATACCGTATATTTTGTCGGTTCTGGTCCAGGAGACCCAGAGTTAATAACAATCAAAGCAAAAAATTTAGTAGAAAATGCGGATCTCGTAATCTATTCTGGTTCATTATTAAATCATGAGATTTTAAAATATGCAAAGAAAGATGCGCTATTATATGACGCTGCTCTGTTAAATAGAGATCAGATTTTTAATTTTCTAAGAGATATTACAAAACAAGGGAAACTTGCAATACGATTCCATGATGGTGATCCCGCGTTATTTAGTACTATTAGGGAACAAATCGATAGATTTGAAATGGAAGGGATTTCATGCAAGGTAGTTCCAGGTGTTACATCTGCCTTTGGTGCGGCATCTGCTCTAAATCTAGAACTAACTTTACCTGGTGTTACACAAACCCTGATTATTACAAGAGCCGAATTTAGAACGCCAGTCCCAGATAGAGAGAAAATTTCTGAATTGTCAAAACATGGAAGTACTATGGTTTTCTACTTGAGTGTTCACCTTATAAAAGAAGTTGTTGATGAATTATTAAAAGGCGGAAGATATACAAATGAAACACCAGCAGCAATTGTTTATAGAGCTACGTGGAAAGATGAAAAAATCATTAGAGGAAAATTAAAAGACATTGCAGAAAAAACAAAAAAAGAGAAAATAATCAAGACTGCATTAATTATTGTTGGAGATGTTCTTGAACCTAGAGAATATGAATTTTCTAAAGTATATGATTCCGAATTTACCCATGGATATAGAAAGGGTACAAAAAAATAGAATAAAAAAATAGGTAAATTAATCAGTTAATTTAGTATACAGAATCAAAGAATTACTAGATTGGAATTTTTTTTCAAATAATTAACCTTTTCTTTATAATAAGGATCAATCTTACTTACTACATCCCAAAATTTTTTAGAATGATTAAATTCTATTAAGTGGGCAAATTAATGCACAATAACATAATCAATGATATCTATAGGAAATGCAATCAAATAAAGACTGAAATTCAACCTTCCTTTATTAGAACAACTTCCCCATCTTGTAGAATTATCTTTTATTTTTATCGATGTATAATTGACATTCATCAACCTAGTAAAAATAGCGATTCTTTCATTTATTATAATTGAGGTTTGTGATAGATACCATTCTTTTATATATTTTTTATAGTATTTTTTATTTCTTAAATGAAATGTTATTTTATTAAGAGAAGATGAAACTCTAGTACTATTTATAACATCCTTAACTAAATCTACTTTATATTTTTGTCCTAAATAATTGATATAAAAACCATCATCATATTTTGTCCCAAAATTTGAATTAAATTTTTTGTAATATCTATATGTTCTAATTATCCATTTATGTTTATTTTTTAGAAAATTGGTTAGAATTGAGTCATTTGAATTAAGAGGTACTGTTAAAAAAAAACCATGTATATTTGCCATCAACGAGATTTTGGTTGCCCTAACTGATTCCTTTTTTAGTAAATATATTGACTCTGTGTTAGAAACTGCGAAGGTTACTAGCATATGATGAAATAGTAGAAATGAAAATAGTTTGTATTAGTTTTTACTATTATCGGAAATGGACTAATGTATCTTTCATTCCAGGTTTCATATCTCGTTGGGTTCTTACTTTTCTTACAGCATCTTCAAAATTACGCATAGCAACACTGGCTTCCATTGTATGTTTTGATGCTTCTTCAGGATTTGGATATTTGGCAATATACTCATGCAAGACAAGAGATATGGCAGTATTTACAACTGCGGCTACATCAGCTCCACTAAATCCATCAGTTAGCTCTGCTATTCTTTTTAAGTTAAGATCGTTGCTAATAGGTTTTCCTTGGACATTAAGTTCAAGGATTTTTTCTCTAGTTTTAATATCTGGATTTGGTACGTAAATTATTTTATCAAATCTACCAGGTCTTAACAATGCAGGGTCTATCATATCAGCTCTATTTGTAGCAGCTAAAACTACTACGCCACGCATTTCATCAATTCCATCCAGCTCTGTAAGTAATTGTGATACCATTCTTTCTGTACTTGCATGACCTGAACCTTCTAATCCCCTTACTGGAGCTATAGAATCGATTTCATCAAAGAAAATTACAC
>JALDXL010000117.1:0-6680 GCA_032155045.1 Nitrososphaerales archaeon | reverse complement strand
TTGGTTTCATTCAATTGTTTTTCAATATTAAGTTTTTCATTTTGTAGTTTTGTAAATACTTCACATGTTCCTGAATCAGAATTTTGAGCTAGAATTGGATCAAGATAAAATATTGAAATGAAAAGAACTACAATAATCGATCTTAAGAACACAAGATACTTTTTTTCCATTTTCATAATATTACCCATTTTAAAATATATATGCTCACTATTATACAGATCTATGATAATTCTGCTATTGTTATAATTTCAATATTAATTACAACCTGATTCCTATTATTACTTTGATATGAAAAAATAAAAGGTAGTTTAAACAAATATTTTTAACAAATGGGAATAGATCTAAAACCAATTTTAACCTCCTGCCCAGTAAAGTCATCTGAGTTATCGGATAAAATAATCGCAGTAGATGCATATAATACGATATACCAGTTTTTAGCAACAATTCGAGGTCCTACTGGGGAATCTCTTACAAATAACAAAGGTGAAATAACAAGTCACCTAAGTGGCTTATTTTATAGAAACATTAATTTTTTAATTGATAGTATAAAATTGGTATATATTTTTGATGGACAGCCCCATTCATTAAAATTTAAGGAGATATCAAGAAGAAAGGAATTAAAAAAGGAAGCTTTAGAAAAATATCAACAAGCATTAGATGAGGGAAGACTGGAAGATGCTAAAAAATATAGTCAAGGTACAGTAATTCTAACAGATAAAATCATAGAACAATCTAAGATAATTTTAAAATTATTAGGAATTCCTGTTATTCAAGCACCATCAGAGGGAGAAGCAACCGCATCGATTTTAACTAAAGATGGAATGGCATATGCCTGCGCAAGCCAAGATTACGATTCTTTGCTTTTTGGAACTAAAAGACTAATTCGTAATCTAACGATAAGCGGAAAAAGAAAAATTCCTAATAAAAACAAATACGTAAATATAGAACCAGAAATTATACATCAATCACAGATTTTAGAATCCACAAAATTAACTCATGAACAATTAGTAGATACAGGTATCTTAATTGGAACAGATTTTAATCCTGGTGGCTTTCCAGGTATAGGCCCTAAAACTGCACTTAAACTAATCAAAGAATATGGCAAATTGG
The DNA here is from genome assembly GCA_032155045.1 of Nitrososphaerales archaeon. Lineage (GTDB taxonomy): Archaea > Thermoproteota > Nitrososphaeria > Nitrososphaerales > Nitrososphaeraceae > TH1177. Next base: position 5,570 of record JALDXL010000117.1, on the reverse strand, counting down.
AAAAAATTGTAAAAGTAAAAGACTATTTAAATGATATTCCATATCAACAGATAAGAGATATATTTCTTAATCCAGAAAACATACCTATAAAAAATATAGAATTTGATAATCCTAATTATAATAAAATTGTAAGTTTTCTCTGTGATACAATGGATTTTTCAAAAGACCGTGTAGAATCATCACTAGAAAGGATAAAAAAGAGTCAAGAAAAAAAAAGTCAGTCTCTGGAACAATGGTTTTGAGTGTACCTTTGATTTTAAACTTCAATTTACATCGTTTGTGGAACTTGAAAACGTATTTGAAATATAAAAAACGACTCAATTTTATACATTGTTGAGAAAATGATAAAATATCATCTTTACATAAATCATTGAATAGATAGAATTTTCTCATAAAGGAAATCAAAATTAATATATTACAAGAGTGGTGGATATTCGTTATTTCTTTCTTTCAAATGTTATAATCATAATATAAAATAATAAAGACACTCGCAAGTAAATCAATTACCTTAACTTATCGGGTCCCTGATTTCTTTTCTTCTCTATATTTTTTTCACTCGATAATCTTTCTAGACTATAGTCATTAAGATCAACAAATTTTATTCCTTGAGATAAAAAGGGATGAATATATTTTATTTTTTTAAAAATTTCTTGACAAACATATCGATAATCAGGATGACCTTGTGGCAGAGTTCTTAATTCTATCATATGTGCTGCTTCTCGTAGATTCAATTTAATAAAATATGGATATCTATACGCAAAATTTACTACATATTGAGATTCTTCAGGATAATTCTTTACAAGTATTTGAAATACCTCATTACATTTATACATACAGTCTTTGAAATCACTCAAAATTCCAAGTTCAGAAATTTCCTTAGGTACATCATATCCATGTCTAGTAGAAAGTAATTGTCTTTCTAATGTTAATATTCTGTGTCGATGTAGATCTCGAAATATTCCAAAATTAGTAAGCATTTCAAATGTGTATTCAATCATTTCAAAAGCTCTACCTGGACGTTGTCTTCTATTTGTCCGCAAACTCGTATAAGCTTTAATTATTTCGTGTCTTTGATTTCTTGGTAAAGACCGAACATAATCTGTGATTATTGTAAGTGAATGTCCAGCTGCCTGTTCGAATAGAATAGATGACGCAATTTTTACTTCTGCTTCTGTATTATCTTCATAAAATATTAAATTAACATTATGATCAAGATTTGAATCAATTTTAATATGTGAAAGATGTTCTTTAGCCATTTTGAGGATAATTTCCTTTGTATTTCTTAGATAATTTTTCATAGATATTCCATGTTGATTTTTTATCCTATAAATAAAAGAGGGAATTATTAAATTTAGTTCTTCATATAATTGATCAGATAAGATATTCATCTCTGTTAAGTTTGAGGCATATAATCTTGATAAAAGGTATTCAAATGCTCTGCCATTACCACTAATTCCTAAATTAGTAAGTGTAGATGCCGGTAAAAGTCCACGTAAAAGATCTAAAGATTTAGCCTTTATAGTACTCTTATATACTCTTTGAGCAGACTTTATATCGTCAGACTCTTTTAAATTATTAAAATATATATCATGCTTAGAAATAGAATCGTAAAATTGAAATTTATCTATAGGTTCTTTTTCCATAATAAATTTTTGCATCGGTTCTATATTTTTGGAATAAATATCAAAACTAAGGTCACATACTTCTAAATAGTTATCTGCGTATCGGGAGTCCATAATTTTTTTTTCTCTTAGATATTTATACTGACCGTTAATTTTCTTATCAAAATACACATATCTTGATGATTTTTCTATGTAGGATAATCCTATTCTTTGATCTTCTATGTTTTTAGCTGCAATATTGGATATAGATTCAATTGCTAACTGCGCTTCTCCTAATTCTGCAACTGAATCATCACCGTATTCTGATAATACTTTTTTATAAAAATTATCTCCACGATCAGGATTAGTAGCAAATTCTTCTAAAAATATTTTACGCATGCTCTTATCAGATCGAGAATATCTTGATATTAGTGCACCACGATCGACCTGTTTAGGTGTTATTATCCCAAAAATTGGTTTATCAGTATTAGTAAAATGTGCTAAAAGTATTTCTCTTTCTTTTTCAGAAAATATTTTTTCATCATCATTACTTTTCATTATTTTTAAACTTGTTCAAGTTTCATGTAACAATATATTAAACATACTAATAAAATTACAAATAATACCTTTTTTAACTAAAATTTAATATTAATAGAATTAAAAAAAAATAAAATAAAAGTTTAGGTTGATTTTAACCTTCTTCCCAACCTTTTACAAATAATCCTTGTTTCTTCAATGGAATTGGTTGTCCTGGTGTGTAATCCATTGGTCTCATCCAGAAAATTGCCTTTGTTGGACAGACACCGATACATGCACCATCAGAGATGCATCTTTCTGGATAAAATACAAAGGCTTTACCTCTTTTCCAACCTTCTACAGGCTTTACTCTGAGGACATCTGGACCGAGAGTAGTACAAATCTCTACACATAGTGCACATCCAATGCAGTGTTGTTCACTAATATCTGGAATAATTGCAACTGGCATCTAATTCACTAATTCTCGATTTATTCTGAAACTATTTAAACCCTATGTCATATGTATAACACCGATATAATAATTATAATATTATAATAAAAAATAAAATAAAATTTATTAGTTAATGTGTTTGCTTTAGTTTTTTTAGTATCTAGAATTTTGCTGGAGTTTGTAATAATTCTCCAATTTCATTATGCATCTTCAAAAAGTTCAATCCTTTTTCTGTAGTTTTATATGTTTGAGTTCCCTCAAGATATTCCAAGAGATTGTTTTCAATCAGGACAGAAAGATATTCTCTTAATTGTGCATAACTTAAAAAAGCTTTGTACATAATTTTTGTCTTGGTTGCTCCTCCATTAGCTGCCTCTAGTATCATTGCTACTATTTCTGTTCTACTTCTGTATTTCACGATCATCATACACAATATTTCTTTATTTTAATATATTGACAAATTGTAGTATAACATTATTCCCTATCATAACTCAATTTTAATTTATAGAAAAATTTTTTTAATGAATTAGTTAAATTAATTTATATAAATTACTACTTATTATATATATAAATATCTTTGTTAAACAACATTCACCTGTAATTTTTACATATTACAATAATATTTAATTAATACAAAATGCGATTCTTTATAATGTCTGATAATAAAAACAAGACATTATCTGATATGACTTTTACAAGTTCTAACTTGAAGATCACGTTAAATAAAAATACTTTTCATGATAAAAGAGCCCATTCGTTAAAAAATATAGAAAAATTTTGGGCGGAACAAGCAAAAGAATTAGTATGGAATAGACATTGGGATAAGACTTTGGAATGGAATCCCCCATTTGCCAAATGGTTTGTTAATGGACAATTAAATGCTTCAATAAATTGCCTAGACAAACATATTAATTCTGACACTAAAAATAAGGCTGCTATAATATGGGAAGGAGAAAATGGAGAAAGTATAACATTAACATATTATCAGCTGTATCAAAAAGTTAATCAATTTTCAAATGCCTTAAAAAATCTTGGTATAAAAAAAGGAGATCGTGTAACAATTTATTTGCCAATGGTTCCGGAACTTCCTATAGCGCTTTTAGCTTGTTCAAGAATTGGCGCTATTCATAATGTAATTTTTTCTGGTTTTAGTTCTACATCGTTGGTGGATCGGATCAATGATGCCGAATCTAAAATCATAATTACTGCCGATGGAGGATTTAGAAGAGGAAAAGTAATTGAATTAAAAAAAATTGTTGATGAAGCTATTATTAATACACCTTCGATACAAAATGTCATAGTTCTTAGAAGAACCGGAAATCACATCGAGATGAAAGATAAAGATATCTGGTGGCATGAGATAATTCAAAATCAATCATATTATTGTGAACCTGAATTAGTAGAAAGTACACATCCTCTGTTTATACTTTATACATCAGGAACAACAGGTAAGCCAAAAGGAGTTGTTCATAGTACTGGGGGTTATTTGACACATATTTATTCTACGGCAAAATGGGTTTTTGATTTTAATAAACAAGACATTTTTTTCAATACTGCGGATATAGGATGGGTAACAGGTCATAGCTATGCAGTTTATGCACCTTTAATGCATGGAGTAACTGAGATACTATATGAAGGAACTCCTGATTATCCAAAACCAGATAGATACTGGGCGCTTATCCAAAAACATGGAATAACCATTTTATATACTACTCCTACAGCTCTTAGAATGTATATGAGATATGGTAACGAAATCCCAAACTCTTTTAATTTATCAACTCTCCGATTACTAGGAACAGTAGGGGAAACAACTAATCCAGAAGTATGGATGTGGTATTTTAGAACAATTGGTAAGGAAAAATGTCCTATAATTGACACATGGTGGCAAACAGAAACAGGTGGAATAATGCTTAGTCATTGTACAGGAATAGATATTATGCCAATGAAACCAGGTACAGCGTTTTTTCCAGTACCAGGTGTGGATCTTGCCGTTGTAAATGAGGAAGGAAATACTTTACCACAAAATCAAAAAGGTTATTTAATTATTAGAAAACCATGGCCAGGTATGTTAATGACTTTATGGAAGAATGATGATAAATATAAGGAAAAATATTGGAAAAATAATAACTATTTTGCTGAAGATTATGCTATTATAGATGATGACCATTATTTTTGGCTTTTAGGTCGATCAGATGACGTTATTAAAGTTGCTGGTCATAGATTAGGTACGATTGAATTAGAAAGTACATTTATATCGCATTTATCGGTAGCAGAGGCAGCGGTCACTAGTAGACCTGATGAGACTAAAGGCGAATCAATTATAGCATTTTTAGTTTTGAAAAAAGGTGTTGCTGATTCAGAGCAATTACGCAAAGAATTAATTGATCATATAAGAAAAAATATTGGAGCAATTGCTACTCCATCAGAGATATATTTTGTTAATAAGCTACCAAAAACAAGAAGCGGCAAAATAATGCGAAGATTATTAAAATCTATAGTTAGCAATTTAACTATAGGAGATACTACAACTCTTGAAGATGACACGTCCATTAAAGAAATTCAAAAAATCTATAGCGATTTAAATGATATAATAAAAAAATAAGTAGATATTTGAATTTTAATCAATTATTTTATTAAAAGTAAAAAGTAAAATTCAAATCACAGAATTCATTTATTATTTAAATTGGTTCGCAAGATGGCTGTCTTAATTCCAGCTGCTCTTGCTTCTTTTTTTATTGGGATAGCAGGGCTGATTTTTGTTCCAGATGAGATCAAAAATAAACCATTGGATTTTGACAGAGGTACAATCAAGATAGATAGTTCAGTTATAAATGTAGAAATTGCAGAGTCAGATGCTGAAAGGCAAAGATGGCTAATGTTTAGAAATGAGGAATTTCCATCAAATGCTGCAATGATTTTAGTTTACCCAAAATCCGATCTGTATGCATTATGGCTATTAAATATTCAATATAATCTTGATATTATGTGGTTCAATGAAGAAG
>JALDXL010000116.1:0-6761 GCA_032155045.1 Nitrososphaerales archaeon | reverse complement strand
ATTTAATTTAATTTACTTTCTAAAATTTCCTTTTAGTGTAAATAGATCTGATTCTGCATCATATTTTTCTATTGTATCATAATACCATCGTTTATTATCATAAATTCTTGTTATTGAGGTATCAACACCATCATCTTCACAATAATAAATGCGTTGTTTTTCATTTATTATGCTTTTATGGAAATCAATAAAACATGTACTTCCACCTGTTAGGAAATTAATTTGATGGTTTTTTAATTTTTTAGTATATTCTTTAATTGGACTATTTTCCGAATCTGATTGATTATAGTTTATTTTAAAATGAAATGAATGATACATAAAAGGATAATTATCTGAAGGTAAACTAAAATTAGATGATGAGTGTGGCGAATATTTAATAGAACACTGATCATCTGGACAAATCTGATCATATACTTCATTTTCAATAGCGAATTGTTTCACGAATGGTATCGTAGAAGCATTCTGCACCTCCAAAAGAAAGTCTGTAACTTTTTCCTCTGGTTGGAGAAGTGAATAAATATTTTGTGAAAAATAATTAGAAAGGGAAACCATAATACCTAGTATTATCAAAAATGAATACTTCATCGCTGATTGTTACAATTTCTACTCATATATGAAATTTCTGCTAATTCTATGATATGTAAAAATATTCGTTCTTGATATCTTTTCACATGAGCTAAATAATTTCAAATTTTAAAAATCAAAAATACGATTCAGACAATTTATTGAGTTTTTATTTTTCAAATTATAAATATCATTGAACTGTTTATATTAATAGTGATATTGACTTTCCTTTTGAAAAATCCATATTATTTTGCTATTTTATCATTTATTATGATTTTTGGAACTATAGAAATATTGAATATTAATATCGATATCATCTATGGGGAAGAATATATGTTCCTAAAAACATGGGGATCTGTTGGAACTGATGATGGCCAATTTATACTGCCCCATAGTTTGGCGACTGATAAAGATGGAAATGTTTATGTCACAGATACAGGAAATAATAGAGTTCAAAAATTTAACCCTAATGGAGTTTTTATTACGAAATGGGGCGAAGCAGGTTCTGCTGACGGTCAATTTAGTCAATTACATGACATAGCTGTTGATCCTAGTGGCAAATTTATATATACAATTGAGCTTGATAATCATCGAATTCAAAAATTTTATCCTAATGGTACATTTATATCAAAATTCGGATATGAAGAAACTGGAGGAGATGGGGAAAACAGAAGTCCGCATCAACTTTATGTAGATCATTTTGGAAGTATATATCTCACTGATAGAAGAAATTCTGAAATTTTGAAATTTGATAATAATGGTAATTTTATAAAAAAATGGGGAACCATAGGCAAGGAAAAAGAGGGAGAATTTATAAAACCTCATGGAATTGTGATAGATTCAAAAAATAATGTCTATGTTACGGATATGGGAAATTCTAGAATTCAAAAGTTTGATAGTGATGGTAACTTTATAACGATGTGGGGATCTAAAGGAATAGGAGAAAATAAATTCTCATATAGTATACCTGGTCTTGGGATAGATAGATCTGATAAAATATATGTTGTAGACAGGAAAGAGTCTGTAATTCAAAAATTTGATAGTGATGGCAATTTTATAACGATGTGGGGATCTAAAGGTTCAGATGACGGACAAATGAATAAGCCTGAAGATATCGCAATAGGTCCCAATAATATTATATATGTAACAGATACAAAGAATTCGAGAATTATAGAATTTATCATAAAACACTAATTCAATAAAAACTGCAATAAAAATTTAATAGGATAATATAACAAGAAAAATTTTAAATGCTTTATTATTACCTTCATTACCAAAAAGAGATTTCTCCAACATCAATTTTTTCCTAGTAAAACTTCGTGTCCTGAATTACAATTAAGTGTATTAGCTCCACAACATCCATTGACTATATCATTAACTCAAAGCTTGTTATTATGTCTCACAGATGTTTCCAAAATAGATTATCATTACCTTGAGTTTCCTTCATGTTTATTTTTAGAATTATCTGAATCTATACACATAGAAGATTGGCTTGAAGTTTTTGCCAATAATTTGGTTCTCCTGTGTTCAGTTTAAGTTTATGTTTGTAGTAACCAAACCGGTATAAGCACTTTTCAGTCTGCTACTATAAATTGTTTTGAATGTATAAGAGTAGCCTACAAGGTTTTTGCTAGGATTGTAATACTGAATTTCCTGTTTATTTCAAATCTACTAATTATAACAAATTAGAAATATAGTATCAATAAATATAGATTTATCGTTATGTGTCCCACAATACTAGGTTATCTTACTTTCTGTTTCTTATAATATATTGTTAGAAACATTGATAAACTTTATGAGAAAACATGGACGGAAAATCCATGGTTTAAACCTACTAAGAAAAATAGTGGTGAAAGAATTTCATTAGTTGTAAAAGATGAACAATGTGGAATTGCAAAAAAGATCTTTTTAACGCTTGAAAGATCTATTGATCTATTTGTTACCAATCCATTTGAAGAGCTAATTATAGACGCATATTTACCCACATCACTATCGGAAAAAAGACGAATGTTTTCTGCAGGATATATGGAAGAACAAAATAAGACAATTTCAACACCGACAGAACAAGTAGCAAATATCCCAGCTCCCGATATTAAATATACTAACATATACAAATAATTTGGTGTAAAATTTGGCTAACAAGGTTACTAATCCCCTTCGGAAAAATGACCAACTTATGTCCTGTCATAATCAATACTGATTCAAATAAACCTGAATTTCTTTCAAAGACTAGAATTATTAGAATTTCAGAACCATTATATCGAAGGTTTGTACCTGATAGCAAAAGATACTATAATGTGGAACCATATGAAGTTATATTAGAAACTTGCTAAATTGCTATGATCAAAATAAAAAAGATAGACACTGATATAATTTTGATAATTAAATAATAAAAATGACTCAAAAAAAGAGATTTTGTTAGTTTATAATATATTAATACCAAAATCTTGTAGACATTGTACGTGTTCATCTATTTCATCTGGTAAGGCACCAGATTCTGCTGATAATCCTCTATAATTTGCTTCATCAAGGAAGCCATTGACATTTACATTGATATTGTTACAGTCTAAAGAATTGACATAGACATCTTGTTTATTGTCTTTATTATTTTCATTATTGTATGAATCAGCTTGTGCTTCAATAATAAATGATAGAGATATAAAGAATAGCTGCTATTTGTGAATGTGAGATTTATTTTATAATATATCATGAAATTTTAAAGGAAAAATTGAGAAATACTGATGTTAAGGTAAGTTGTATTACCTTAACAGATATGCCGTAGAACATTCTGAATATTTTTATTGGTAGCAATAATACACCAAACATATTAAAAATATTTGTGATACAAGATTGCCACCTGAAAGTTATATACAATTTTTATAGTATATTTATTATACTTATATATATAATATGTTACTTTAACTAGAATTCAATTGATTCAATAAGTGTTAATAACTGGCAACTCTTTTTTAAAAAAATAAACTCACTAAAATAAAAAACTATTTTTATTTAGATAATAAATCACTTCATATAACTAATGTTAAATCAATAAGTTATAAAAAAAGTAGTTTTGTTAAATCTTCGGTTATATTTGTGTATTTATTTTTGGATGTTACAGAGCATAAAATATAAACATAAACCATTAAAACAAATGATAAAAATTTAGTACAATAGTAGCAACAATAGTAATAATAATTTATTTAAAAAGTTGTTGATTTATGTGATAGTCTTGTACCACAAAGGATTTTAACATGTTTGAGGAATTATTGATACCAAGACATCAAAAAAAGAATTTATTACTTTCATATATGTTAAGGTAATCTCTACTTACCTTAACATTTAGGTTATTTATATTGCACTATTGTTGGTTGCGTAACTATACTTAATGTTATTATGATTAAATATTGATTTAATTACCTCATTACTCTAGTACAAAAATGTAAAAAATATATAAATTTATTAATATGGAACAAATATAATAAGTTACATACTTGTATTACAATAGAACGTTTTTCTAAAATATTTGCTTTAATTCTTATATAGTATATTGACAGAAAATAATAGAAATAATGGGAATTAAATCGAAACAATTTTTTTTATCAGTTAATTTAATTTTAATCTTATTTTTTCTTTTTATTTTTTTTTATATTGTACCTTTATTATCTGCAAATGATTATAATAGTAATAGTAGTAAATCTATGGTTTATAGTGTATCATCAAAATATTATAGTTATCGAACAGATCATCTACAAGAAGCTCCATTCCCCGAACAATCAGATATAGGAAGTATTACTATTGATACAGATGAGAGGCAACATGATATGCTATTATTACAACCTACAAATTGGAATTATAAAAATCAGCACAACTAAATACAGCAAAACTAATTAAGTATTCTGAAAATGACTCTGATGATATCAATTTTATTGCTGCTGGAGATTGGAGCTGTAATAAAGAAACTAAAAAGACCATAAAAAAAATTACCAAGTTAGATCCCGAACTTGTCTTAGGTCTTGGTGATTATACCCTAGAAAGTATATCTCCTCAATGCTGGTTTGATATTTCCAATTCAATTGATGATAAAATGAAAATAGCAATAGGCAATCATGATCTAGATTACCAAATTTCCTATTATCGATTGCTTGATCATTACGATTTACAAGAACCATACTATTCCTTTGATTTTTACAATATCCATTTTATAGCCATCTCTTCTGAACACCTATTTGAAAAAGGAAGTAAACAATACGAATTTATCAAAAATGATTTAAAAGAATCATCGCAGGATCCTTCAATCTTATGGCGAATTGTATTTTTACATAAACCCATGTATACTTCTGCAGATTTTGATAGAAAAGATTCTGAAAAATTGAAAAGTACATTCCATCAATTATTTGAAAAATATAAAATTGATCTAGTTTTATCTGGACATACTCAATATTATCAAAGATCCCTTCCACTATCGTATAACAATTACAATTCAACTATTCCATTAGTAATGGATCGGAATAATACTGAATATAATAACCAGGATGGTATTATATTTATAACAGCAGGTACAGCAGGTGATAAAATACATAATATTAGTCATTTCCTTCCTTACTATACAATACAAAAAGGCGAATTTGGATTTTTGAATTTTAACCTCGAAAATAATGGACAAACACTTGTCGGTACATTTTATGATACTGATCACCTCGATATTTTGGATAGATTTGTCATATCAAAATACATAGATAACACAACAAAAATATCATCGCCGAATAAATCAATCGGATCATTTTGACGGTAATTAAAATTCTGTATTTTCTTTCATTTAACCAAGCAGATTTTTCATTCGTCGATCAAATTTTTATTCTCACTTGATTATTAAAAAGTATTATGTTTTAGGTTGTTCCTTTGTTTATACCTCATATTTTTTTCAAAGTATTTATTTTCAAAAATATTTATTGAAATGATATTGATTTACTTTTAATAGTATTGTTATCAATTACGAAAAAACCACAAGTATGAAATTTTATATCTATACAATACCTCTGTATTTTTTTTTTTGATTTTTTTTATTTTTCTATAGGAAAGAATGAAAAAATATTTATTATTTAAATAAACTAAAAAATAATGTAAAATACTTAAAACTGTAGAGAATTATTTTATTTTATTATGAGAAATATAAATAAATTATAATTTTTTTTAGTAAAAACTTAATTTTATAACATAATTCGTTTACCCTTCCCTAATACTGGGGAATAAACAATTGATACACCAAAACCCTGTATTTCTTTGTCATACCTCGTTACATAAGAAGCATACTCTATGAGTAAATATTTTTAAAACGATTTATTATAAAATATAAATATTTTGTACTTCTAATAGAGAATTTGTATCTTTGTCTATGCTTGATATACAGCATAACTATTTATGAAAAATAAGAAATGATGAAAAAGACTATAGATATATATCGAAAATGAATTCATGATAGGTAATAAATACAATTCTTACTATTATTTCGAATTTCTGCATATTCTAATATTGATGAAATAATATAATCAACTATATCTTATTGATTAACAAAAAACCTCGACATCACTGTAATTGATTTTGTATATTAGTCATCAAGAAGGCACTATTTTATAAACAGTACCAAGTTTTTCTGTTTTTGATTGCTTTAACGCTGATACAACATATAGATATCCATCAGGACCCTGTTTTAAGTCTGTAATAATGCTAAAACCTCCTGCAAATAAAATGTCTCCATATTCTGTATCATCTGTTGCTATTTTATCTTCTAAAACACCTTTAAGAAGTAAATCAGTTCGATTATCATTCAAGTCAAAATGAAATATTCTTCCATCTACAGAACCTACAAACATGTCATTTTTAAATCCAGTTCCTAATTTATCGGAGTTAAGAAATAATAATGCTGTTGGAGGAGAAGATTTATCCCATGTAAATTCTGGTGCACTATAATGTCCTCGCCCTTCAAAATATACAAGGTCACTAGGAGGTTTATCCCCTCCGATGACAAATTTCTGTTCTTTTGATCCAACATCGTTTACGTCTTTTTCTTCTCCTCCTTCACTACCACCACCATCTGCTTCCAATTTTTTACCTTCTTCATTTACTCTCCATATACCAAAAATCTTATCTGAACCACTATTGAATCCAGGTTCTGCCAAGTTAATCTCATCGCCATATCT
>JALDXL010000115.1:0-6769 GCA_032155045.1 Nitrososphaerales archaeon | reverse complement strand
GTTGATTACCAATTTGAATAACTGTTTCGTCTATGATAAAGGCAGACACTCTTTTCCTTTTGTAGATTTGACAGGATCCAAATCTCTGAATCCAATTCCATACAGAAACATAACTTCTTTTCTTGTCTTTAAAAATAACTAGAGCCTTAGAGGTATTACGTAGACTCAGACCAAGAAAGTATAGATAAAGAGAATACATTACGATAAAAGTGGATGTTCTATTTCTTTCAAATCTAATTTTCATATCATAAAGAAAACATGCCCAGCTATAGCTTTTACTGCTTAACTTAACAGAGCCAATATTTTAACCAAACTAGTTTATTTGGAGATTTCTGCTATAGGCAAGGAACATGAAAAAATAATAAATAATAGAAACATTTGGAAATAATGCTAGTTAAAGTTAAAAATATCTTATTTCTCAATAATTATTTTTTCTAGGTTAATAATCTATTTTTTGATTCACGAATTGAGAATACATAAGAAAAATAAAAAATTCAATTATATTTTAATCTTAATTAATAGTACTTTGTATATTGTTATTTAACCTAATTATTGGTTAATTAAAAAATGATAAATAGGAGTAATTTAGGGTCAGTAATTCAATTGATTTTATGTTAAATACAAGATACTATGTAATAGCTAAGTTTTATTAGTTTCAAAAGGTTCGAAATATCTCTTGTACAATATTTTAATTTCGTTAAATTTGTACATTTCATAAGATCTAATTGCTACGATCTCTATTATATGATTACGTACCTAAATTATAAAAAAATAATAATATTTAATATTTAATATGCTCAGGTATTAATATGTTAAACAAGGTACCGAACAACTCACCAGAAAGATCTACACTTGAGGCAACCGATATTGATAATCTTCTTTCAAAAACACTCATTGCGAATCTTGGAACCACTAATGACGACGGAAGCATTCATTTGATTCCAATGTGGTTCATTAGAATCGATAACTATATCTGTATACCAACTTCTCGTAAAACACATAAATATAGAAATCTTCGGGCCAGGCCCCACGCGGCTGTTATGATCGACATATCACTTCAAGGATTGAACCTCAAGGGTGTTCTTATTAATGGATTGGTAGACCTCGTTGAAGGAGAAGAAGCACGAAAGATTAATCACCTAATACATTTAAAATATTTACTGCCAGAGGCTCTAAATCATGAGGCTGTTGCTCACTATCTTAGTCATGGTGATGATATTACTATAAAAGTAAACATAGAACACATGGTTAGTTGGAATCTCGCGGATTCAAAAGCTGGAAAAGCACTACATTCAGGTGGTTTAGCAAGGAGACATGACACTAATTTATAAAATAATTTAAATTCCATTTTATATCATTTTATTCTTCAATTTTGTAAATCAATTTCATTGTAAAAAATTTTTAATATAAAGTTAAATTAAATTATATATATTATGGGTATTTGGTCAACAATTTCTAGATTTGTAAGATTATAATGTAATTTTTTTTAGTAATCAAACATAAAAAAATTAAATAATTATTAATTATTTTAATTTTACATATTGTAGAAAAATAATCAAACTTTATTATAGAATTAAAATACTTTCACTAGATTTAAAATAACATAATCAAACTATAGAATTAAAACAGCTATTGTACATTTAGATATTTGTTACTAAAAATAAAAAATATTTGTAAAAAACCGTATGCTTTCGTTAATGTACTTTATAAGATCTTATTTTTATCTCTATATTGAAAACTATTAATAACGATCACAAAATTTAGTTCTTGATGGTAAGCATAATTTTTTGGAATTATCCCTATAAATTTAAAGGTTATAAAATTTAAAACTAAAGTAGAATTAATATTAATTCTTAAAAAAAATGTAAATAAAAAAGATGAAACTCTTGGATTTGACTGATAAGATGTTTCATCTCGAGTATATTTCTTGAAAAATAGATATTCACTTATAATATGTTTTTAGAATAGAAATTTAAAAGATACATAATTAATATTAATAATTTAACATTTGACGAGTAGTAATTTTGGTTATAAATCTATATTTGAAAAAATATTTTACAGAATTGAGATTACTCAAATTCGATATAAAATATCATGAACTAGCTATTTACTAAATCTCTAATTATCTGAATTAGTTCTTTATTTTCTACAGGTTTTCTGATGAAAGTATAGACTGGAGAATAGTTAAACGTAGAATCAAATATAGTTTCTGCTGCTGTCATGAAACATATTTTTGTATTAAGATCTATTTTTCTTATTTCTCGATATAGCTGAAAACCATTAATGTTTGGCATTTTTACATCAAGAATTATTAAATCATATGCATTCGAAGTAAATTCATCTAGTGCTAAAATAGGATCGTGATAATAATTTACTATGTATTCATTTTGTTCTAAAACTATCTTCAACATTAGACAAATATCTAATTCATCATCAACTACCAAGATCTTTTTTTTATTCCCAATAGACGTAATAGAATTATTTTACATGGCTATTATTAATTATTTGTAACATTTCATTTGATTTGCTTATTTAATTCTTAACAATAAAGATTATCAAAGGAAATTGACAAAAATCAATGAAATGTCTAGCTTAACATTTTAGAGTAAGATGATAATAATGACACTCCAATTCAAACTAATATCTTTTTCAATCTATTCAATATTTAATATACATTAGGATAAATTTTAATGTCAAACATTATTTTATATTTGTAATAATTCAAAACCTGGGTTGATTTCAATATATCTATCCCCGTTCTAAAATATTCATCTATCTGATTGTTCATTGTTAATTTTTATTTTAAAATTTTTAGTATTTAATATTTATTTGTGAAAATTTCTTATAACGTACAAATACTTTTGATTATTAAGACATAAACAAATAAATCAACAGTTATATCATTTTGTTATTTGTATAAAATTGTCAATAAAACATATTAATATTAATTATGATATAATTACAAGTGTTTCATAAGGTATGAAAAATCATTTATTTATTATATTTTCTTATCTACTAGTATTAATGCTGATACTTGTAAACTCTACTCCTATTGCTATTGGCTCCAATAATCCTACTCTAGATATTTTGGATAGCCATAAAAATTTTATTTTCAATAAGGGTATCGTTCCTATGTTTTTAGAATTTGGCGATTATCATTCTTCAGTAATATATGCGGTTGAACAACTACCACCAGATAGAGAATCAGATGAAAATGAACCAGCTACAGATTTGCCGATTATTGATTCGCCTTGTCAATCATCTTGTCCGCCTAACTATAAAATTTGTATTTATGTATGTAATTAAAATAACAAGATCCGAATCCAAATCATATTATTTAGTACAGATAATATATAACGATTAAAAATTTATTATAAAAAAATTAGTGATCGAAAGATCTTCCTATTTTGCTAATAAAATTAAAGTAATTTTGAATAGATTCATTATAGTACTTTTGTGCGATTTCTATTGATTTATTTAAAGTCTCTGTTGATGCCAGTATTAATTCGTGACTTTTGCGAGTTGCACTAATAGTATTATCGATAACGTTTTGATTATTTTTATTAAATATTTCCGTATATCTTTGTGGAATCAAAAAATTATTCCAATATGATTTAGTAGAATCATCTATAAATCTAGTAAAGGCTGTGTTATAAGTGTTAAAAATATTATTTTGCAATTCGTTAAAGTTATTTGAAATCGATTGAATAGATTTGTTAGTTTCTTGTTGATATTTGTTTGATGTATCAATACTTTTTTCAAGAATAGATTGGTTTGTCCTTCGATATTGATCTATATTTTCATTAATATTATTAGTTGTTTCTGAAATGGTCGAAGTTGTATTCTCCAGCTGTTGTTTTTGACTCTCTAGAAAATCTTTTGCTTCCTCTTTTACATTATTGAGTTGTTTTTTATTTTCTTCTTTTGCGTTCACCATAGTAAATCAGTAATTCTTATATTCACCAGACTTATAAATTATAATAAAATAGAAATTAAAAAGTAATATTTTCATAAAACATATATTATTTATATATAAATTATATAATATGTTTCTTGATGTATTTGGATAGTGATTTTATTTTTCTCTTTTATGGAAAAATTCTATGTATGACAGACCATCTTTAAAAAAATAAATTCAAATTTTGTATAATGGTTTGTAAAAGAATTTGTTTTGTGTTCATTAAAATTAGTCGAGATTTAATGATTTTTTAACTATATAATTTTATAATTAACATACTATTTGATATAAATTAAGAATTACAGATTAAGTGATTTATCATAATAGTAAATATATATTATTAAGCTTTACAAAATACTTAACTCATTTACCAATATATGCTCCAAAAAAAATTTAACCGTTACTTCAATATTTGATTTTTTAATGAGTATTATTTTTAAATATCAAATCTTTAATTTAGATCAATTCCATTTGAGTACATATTTTTCTAAAAATTTTGTATTTTTATTATGACAGGAAAGTTATCTACATTAATACACATTAAATCCAAATCCTTGGAGTATATTTTCTTAGATAATATGGAGAATTAAACTTGCGTATTCCTTATTTTGATATAGATCTGAAGTTTCTTACTTTTCTTTGTATTCTCAACGTTAAATAAAATGAAAAATTGATTATTTTAATAATTCATTCTATTCCCAAGAAAAAATACCTCATTAGAATTGATTAAAAAATTAAATTTTATCGTATATCTTAATTATAAAAAAGAAAAATAGTTATGAAGTAATTAGTGGCCTTTATTAGATAATTCCCACACTAGATCGTTAAACATAGAGTTCATATGCTTAATCTTAGCATCCATACCATCAAGCAAATTAAGGGCTTCTGCTGTGTTATTAGATTCAACCAGCTGTTTAACTTGATCGATATTATTTGTTAATTGTGAATGAGTGAATCTCATATGGGTTATCATTTGATCCAGAATACTCGTTTGTGGATAGACTGTTTGCAGTTGCGGAATAACAAAAAGAATTCCAACCATTATTAATAGAAGTACGCCTGACTTCATAGCCATAATATACATTTTAACTTTTTAAAGATTTATAATTACAAACTTTTATAAAAAAAATAATTTAAAAAAATTTTATAACAATATAAATGATCAGGATCTGAACTTCAACTTTGAGTAAACCAAACAACTATAGCAAATTTTGATTCAATTGAATCCTCTTGTATTTTATTTGGATGTTTAAAAGTGGGCATAATGTACCTGAAAAACAAAACCAACTTATGAAATCCCTTGAATGTCTGTCTATTTTGGCAAAATATTCTACATTGAAGTATAATAAAATAAAGTTGATCTTTTAGCGAAATCATAATTGAATATACAGTATAGACCTTGAGAATCACTCATATTTCTGACAATCCAATTTCTTATGTTGTTTGTGTCTTATATTATAGAACATATATGAAACACATATTTTTATATTTTTTGATTTATCAAGACTACGATTCAAGAGAATATCCCATAACATCTGCTTTTGGTATTTTCAGAGCATCAAGCAGACCAGCTGCATCGTTTGCTAGTTGCTGATAAGTGTATGGTTTGGAACCCATGGTTGTATTTCCTAGTCCACGACTATCAAACGCAATTACTGTGTGATTTGAAGAAAGAGTCATTGGAAAGGACGGATCCCACTGATCCATGCCATCAGAAGCGCCATTATAAAGTAAGATAGGGTAACCTTTTCCTAACATTTTGTATGCAATGTCAATATCCCCTACCTGAACTTTTTTTGCTGGAATATTTTGTATATTTGATGAATCTGTTGTATTGAAGCTTGTCTTATCTTGCTGACCATAAACAGGAATGGTAGTAGTCAACGTAAAAGCAGTAGTAGGGATAATCATTATAAACATGAAGACAATGATGAAAACTGAAGTTTTATTTCCTTTAATTCTTGTTGATAATACCTTTTGTTAACTCTCATGGTATAACATCTACTTGCTATTAACCTTATTGCCTTATCACATATAATATTCAAAAGATAATACCAATGAGATCGATAC
Source organism: Nitrososphaerales archaeon (assembly GCA_032155045.1). Taxonomy (GTDB): domain Archaea; phylum Thermoproteota; class Nitrososphaeria; order Nitrososphaerales; family Nitrososphaeraceae; genus TH1177. The sequence continues at coordinate 741 of JALDXL010000115.1, read as the reverse complement.
AACGACTTTTTAACTGAAAAATATATTACTATAATTAACGAAATACTTTACAAGTTTTTTAAAAAATATTACTATTGGCTATTTTGTGAAATGAAGTGGAGAAATGAACTTAAACAATAAAAACTTTTTATCTTAATTGATATTGATGATTAGACTCTGGATTCTATAATTCATAATTAAATATTTTTAACGGATTTTTTTGTCAAGAAGTGTATCAAGGGTAATCAAGGTCATTTATTACCACAATGTATTGGTTGGACCAAAATAACACCATGGTTATCAAACCGGGCCCGGAGGTTTGAATAAAAAAGTTGAAAATAGAATTCAGATTAACAAGTAAACAAACTTTATTGCCTAACTGATTTAATTACAGCAAATTATATTAATTTAGAATGCACGATGAGGTAGAAATTATAACAACAAGAGGTGTAGAAAGTCAATTTCCAATTACAAGAATATACGAATATGAGGAAAACATAGAAGATTTAATTACAAATTCAAAACCAAAAGAAGTAGAAAGAAATAATGAAATATGATTATTATTGACATACTTGAATTATTTAGACCTCTCAACAAGAGAAATAATACAGAATAAATTAAATATTAGAAATGATATAATATATACAAGTGTTCTTGACTGACCCTCAAGGCAGAAAAGGTGTTTGCCTACGCCTTTAGAACCTGATAATCTGCTAAAATAAGGTCGAGGTTTCGAGTTGGTAGTTTATCCGAAAACATGTG
>JALDXL010000114.1:0-6974 GCA_032155045.1 Nitrososphaerales archaeon | reverse complement strand
TTCTCTATAGAAGGGAAGTTAACTACGTTAACTAATTATTATATAATTTTAATTTATATCGATTATTAGATACAAAATGACATCAGAATATAATTTAGATCGATTAAATCACAAAGGTGTTAGAACAAAGGATGGGAATGATTTAGGAAATATAATAGCAAATGATGGAGATAATATTACTGTACAGGGAAGAAGAATTTATAGAGTTCCTGCTCAAAACATTGACTTTTTTAATGGAAGCGAAGTATTTTTAAATATAAATGTTGATGAATTACCTAAATAAAAATTATTTAAATCAAATCATTTTTTTTACCATAAAAAGATACTAAAATAATAATAACAGCAATATCTATGAATTATCTGACAACATGAATCATGAATGCCGTTTCGTTACTCTAATTAATTTATATTTTTTTCTTCTTTTAATTGATATCACCTTTATTCTATATATAATAAAAAATTAAAGGAAAAGGTCTAGAAACTAAAACCAGATCTTAGATTCTATGAAATGATTTATCTGATTTAGAGGATAGATCTACCTATTGTGTATTTCTCTAAATAAAAACTACCAAAAGAAAAATTATTTCTTAATACTGATTTCATCAAATAAAATATTTCTTTTTCATAATGTTGCTTTAATACTATAAATAATCTAGTAAAATCTTAAAATTCTTTACTGTTATCTGGTTAATTAGTTTTTGAAATTGTAAATTGATCTATTATGTAATTTTGAACATCTATATAATTATAATATGGTTGAAGTTCATTTACATAAAAATTTCCTTTCAGAATATCGCCATCAATCTCGATATCTAAAAATCCAAAATGTTTATCATCCTGTTTTGCAACAAAAGATGCTTGTCCTTCTAGTTGATAATGAGATCTTCCTGCAGTTCCTGTTATCAAGTATATAACTCCTGTGTTATCTTGATTATAATTATAATTATAATAATCTTGATTATTATCTACTATTATGGGATTAGAACTATCAGCATTATTATTATATTTTAATGGAAACGTCCTTTGGTAATTGTGATTATCACTACTAAATACTAAATCAACTCCATATTTGTCAAAAAGTGGTTGATAAACATCTCTTATAGTTGAATCAGAAGGGTGTTTTGAAGGTGAAGTATACATAGGTGTAGATTCTACAACAAATATCCAATCTATTTTTGGATCAATAGAAGCAGTTTTCAATTCATTTTCAATGAATAGGTATTGAGCAGAAGTAGACCCATAGTCAATAAAAGGATCTATAAAAGTAATATGCACGTTATTAATTTCTAAAGAGTAATATGTTTTTGGTAGATTCAAAGGTTTTAGATATTGATTAATAACACCTATTGCGCCACCAGCAGTATCACTATATTCATGGTCTCCCATTGCTATAGCCATCTTTGACTGAAATGGTTGTATTATTTCGAACCAACATTGTGCTGATTTTTCATAACTTAGATCTCCATTTGCAATTACAAGTTCAGGGTTCTTATCTTGAATATTTTGTGCTGTTTTTTGAGCATTTTCATCACATCCCCAATCTGCAGCAACTGCGATATTGAAAGAAGATGGTTCCTGTGACGATTCAGAATTTGTGTTGTCATGATTAGTGTTAGTATTAATTCCCTCTTCTTGACTGTAGACAATATGTGTAGATAACAAAAGAAGAAATGATATAGATGTTGTAAAAAGATGATGTTTCATAGAAGTTTTCTACTACTAGAGTCATCATTATTAAATACATTGTAAATTTTCTTTAAAGAAAATAAAAAAGAAATAGTGTATGTTAGTTATAAAATAAAAAAGTGTGGAGATGGGCCTCAATTATATTAGAGAATATAGAAACGTTCCCTACCTAAACATAATCTGATTGTTGCTAGATGATCTATATTTCGATAACTTAGATTGTTTATATAAATTTGAGATAATTTTTGTCATAGTCTGAACAAAGTGATATGAAGTGAATCTAATTGCATTTTCCAGGTCCAGACTATGATTTAGTAATGGATTTCGAATTAATTTGTAATCAGTATCAACATATTTATCAATATTTGAAATTCTCATTCTATACATATAGAATAGGTTACTATGATAAAATTGTCATAGCCTGAACTTAAATCGGTAGGGTGTCTTTGATTTTTAGTTTCAGGCTATGACTGACTGACTTGATTTGTACTGATAGATCCTTGTCAAATAATTTGCTACAATTCTATTTTTAGAGGTTTAGTAAGTTTAGTTTAATATTTTAGATTTATGAATTTTATTCAAGTTCTCATTGTCAAACATAGTCAAACATAATAATGGAAACGATAGAATATTATCCTACTTATTTCGTGTCTTTTACCTTTTAGTCTTTTTAGACTTGTTAATCAACTGAAATGACTTCTGTTAATTAAAACATCTTCTATTATCCCAATACTTGACTAGTCTCCTAGCAGGATACATTGCTATTAAACCAGTCATTAACCAAATTAAGAAATCACTTACAATCATTTTATCTAGAAATAAGATAAGATTTTTATATTTAAACATTATTTCAGAAATTTTTTGAAAATTATCATTTTTCATTAATCTGCAATAAAATTTTAAATGATTTAATCAGAGAATTTGAATAAAGTTTATACAAGAAATCTATTATATTTTCTTATGAGGTTAATAGTAGATAATTTACCAAATCCGGAATTTGATTTTCTGCAACCAAGAATAATAAATCCTTTCTTGATTCAAAAAAGAAAAATCGATCACGCAAATGACCTTAATCTAAACCTTATTTTAGATACTATTTCATCTAATCTGAACATTACTAAAAATAAAATTAAATCTTTATTTTTTGAAATTAAATGTCTCTGTTTGTAACTCCTTCTCAGAATTTAAGAAATGCTATTAATTGGTTTAATAGTTTAAAGAAAGAAGAACAGGTTTCGATACTTTCAAATTTAGAAGATAGCCCTGAAACTTTGTCTGATGAACAAAATAAACAAATAACAATAATTGCATTAGAGATTGATAGTGCTTTAATCTATGGTCAAGATCTTATAGTCAACAAATTTATAGAATTAGGATTAACAAGAGTACATGCAAATTTAATTGTAAACGCTATTGGAAAAAAACATGTATTACCTAAATTAGATGCCAAAAAACTCTTACTATTAAATGATGATCAATATAAAAAAGCAATCGATAGTATTATTATAAAACTTTACGTTGAAAATAACAATATTGATACAATATTAGCAGATTCAGGTCTTAATCAACAAGTTTTGGAAGTCTCATTTAGATTTATTAAAGATAATATTTTGTTTTCTTATCTCAGGGGTGAATTATTTATAGATAATCTTAAAAAACTATTAGAATCAATAAATTTTCCAAATAATAGGATTGAAATTCTTATAAATGCATTAGAACAGAATAAAGATGTCATTTGGAAGAACTTTCTTTTTAGAAATACTGCAGAAACAAACATCAAAATTCAAGTTTTGGAAAAAAATCAAATACAACTAATTAATGAGATTCAACAATTAATTCAAGCATTAAAATATAATAAGAAAAGAAATTCCAATCAAGAACAAAAACCATCTTATTATGCATGAATAATTTCACCAAAAATAATTAGTATATACAACATCAACAAAAGATTTACAGAAATGAAATAAACCTTTTTTAAATGATATTTTCTGTTACTTCTTTTCTCCTTCTCTAACAATACATACAATATTGCATTCTTTAATATACGAAAAAGTCTTTGCTAACTTTTGAAAATCTACAACATATTTTTCTATATTTTCATTGGTGTTAGATTCGTAAAATGCTGTATCATCCATTATCAGTTCTAATGTTACTTTGGTAGGCATTTTACTTGAAACAAACTTTTAGTATATCTCTATTTTGGTTATTATTTATTTTTTAAATTGATTTTAGTAATAATTTTCTATAACTGACATCGAATTATTTAATGTTCTCTCATTGGAGAATGGTGTATTATAATTATTAAATGCCAAGATAAATGATAAAGTCGTCAAATAATATATGTCAAATAAGAATAGTTTTATTTGCTATCCCGCTAAAACCTTTAAGAAAAATATAAAAATTTCAGTTATATCTTTTTTATTTTTATTTTTTTCATTTTATATGCATAATACAATAGTGTATGGCCAAAGGCCTGATTTTTCTCAACCAACAATGAATGATGATCAAAACAACGATATCAATATAGTTGCTGTTGGCGATTTTTACTGTAATGATGAAACAGAAGATACCATTGAAAATATAATTTCTACTAATCCTGAACTGATAATAACTACTGGAGATTATGTGAAAGATGTCAAATCTATTAAATGTTGGGCAGAAATGTCCGAACCTATTAAAAACAAGATGAAAATTGCTATTGGAAACCATGATGTTGAATATAAAAAAATATACAAACAACTTGTTAAATACCATAATTTGACAAGTCCATATTATTCTCATAATTTCAAAAATATTCACTTCATAACATTATCTACAGAACATCCATTTGAAGAAGGAAGCCAACAATATGAATTTATCAAAAATGATTTAGAAAAAGCCTCCAAGAATCAAACTATTGGTTGGATAATAGTTCATAACCATAAGCCATATTATACAACAAGAAATGATCCAGATGTTGCAGAAGAACTTAGAGAAACCTATCATCCTCTCTTTGAGAAATATAATGTAGATCTGGTAATTTCAAGTCATAACCAATATTATGAAAGGACATATCCTTTATTGTATAATTATGAACATGATGACGATCCAATATTCATTGATCCACCTACACCTAACTATTACCATAATCCAAATGGTATCATATTTCTAACTGTCGGTACCGCAGGAGATGAACTACAAGAGATTTTGGATAAAGAGGATTATTACGTAATACAGGATGATGATGAATATGGATTTCTCAATTTACAACTGAAAGATAAAGGAAAGACTATAATCGGTCAATTTCACTCAAATGATGATAATAAAATAATAGATCATTTTGAAATAACCAAATAATCTTAATTATTAGATACAAACAAAAAATAAATTAAATAATATTAATTTGAAATTACGAACCATGAATTTTATCTTTATAAAATAGAAAAGCAAATGTTGGTAGTTTTTGTGACTGTGCTCTATAGCCTACTTATTTTTCTTATAGTCGTCAAGCACATGTTTTCGGATAAACTACCAACTCGAAACCTCGACCTTATTTTAGCAGATTTTCAGGTTCTAAAGGCGTAGGCAAACACCTTTTCTGCCTTGAGGGTCGGTCAAGAACACTTGCTTATTTTATCATTTCTACTATTTAATTTATTTTGTGTTATTTCTCTTGGTTGTAGGTTCAAAAAAATCAAGTATAGCGATATATAGAAAGAACTCATTTCTTCTTTTTGTAATATTTCTTATCATAATCATGATCATCATCGTCATAATCTTCATCTTCTTCATCATCAAAATCTGCACCTACTATAAAATTTTGTTTATCTGCATATTCATCTATTCCACTCATTTCATTTCATTTAGTCTATCATACTTGTATTGTTTACTTGGATCTTAGGTAAAGAATTCTTATCACCGGTAGTAGATAAGATTATGACAACAGTAATAATTAAAATTTAAATACAATTCGATTAACATACTTCTGATCCAGTAAAACGGATCGGCTTGGGAATACACAAGTAGGTGAGTCATAGTTTAGAGTCAATATCCTTAGCATTATCTCGGGCTATGGCTCACTAACCGACCAATGAACAAAATATTTTAGTTAAATATTTCAAATATAATGTCATAATTTAACGTTAGTGATACCATCAATAAAAAAAATATAGGGTTCATTGAGGCTCATGATTGTTTATTTCATGTCCTCTATTCTGGTTTTTCAGTCCAAAGAACTCCAGACAGAACCCGTTAAAATGTTAGACTATAAATTAGTTTGATATAGTTTTATCCTAATTTTGTTGTATACTATCTTTCATTCCGTATTATTTACTCAATTGAATATTTTGCTGATATTATAGGAATAGGTCATAATAATAATATTGTATTTTTAAAAATAAATAAGAAGTTAAAGCAATTGATATATGAATTATAATTCAAAACATTCTTACCTTCAAAGAATCTTGGGTTAAAGTCATAGCCTGGATAGATAAATGCCACTCAACCAGATCATCTCTTGCTTGTATTTCAGGGTATACGATAATTAAAATTTAGTAATAATATAATAATTCACAAATAATTTTTTATATTTTGATATTGTACAGGTTGTAAACAAAATCCATTTGCACTACCATAGCCTTCTGCTATGATACAATTACTGGGGTTAATTCATTTTCTTGGTAGGAGGCTATGCCAATTAAATTATCTTCATACATTATATAGTATACGTCGGGAATTGTTTTAACATATAAAGTATTCACTCTTCGAAAAAACTACTATCTCACAAACTGCTTCTTAATACCATAGCCTTCTAAAGGTTTATGTGGCATCCTTGAGGGTATGAATTTTAATAACTAATTGGTTTTACAAATATTATATAGTATAATTTGAAATTTATCAACTACACAAAACTATTTAATCCACAATAGAATCTATCTCAAGGTCTATTCAGATAATGGCCTTGTAGAATCTTATTTGGTCTCCTCTAGAGGGTTGTGGTACAAGAATAGTTTAATCAAGCAGTTATTGTAATTAAACTTTAATACTACACTAAATAATTCTCATAATCATGAAGAATTTATTAAATATATTTGTGAGTATAATACTATCTTTGATTTTATTAACTAGTGTTGGTAGTATAGTATTCCAACAACAAGTCAATGCACAGAATGTTGAAGAAAACTTAACTTCAACCACTACTAGTTCTGAAGGAAATAAAAATTATATTTTGATATTTGGTCACAGAATTGTTGGAAATATAGATAATTCTACTAAAATTGTCTCATCTATTGTAGGTCATAATTCAGTCA
>JALDXL010000113.1:0-7010 GCA_032155045.1 Nitrososphaerales archaeon | reverse complement strand
AACTTCAATAATTTGTAGATAATACCTATTCCTGATAATCTATGAACAATAAATTATTAAAAAAGCAATGAAATTGCGAAGCAAAAAATAATTCTACTTATATTTCACAAAATTAATTGATTTTATGCAAATTAAAACTATCGCCTTAAATATTCTACAAAATAAAAGATAAGAATTATGAAATCAGAAATAAAGAATGTAAGGGACATTATGAACAAAAGTATTATTTCTGTAGAAAAAGGAGACACTATTAAATTGGCCGTTAAAAAAATGGTACATGGTGAATTTGGTGCAGTAGTCGTAAAGGAAAAGGACTATCCCATTGGAATTTTAACCGAGAGAGATATTTTAAAATTTATAGCTAATGAAGAGATTAATCCAGATACTAAAGTAGAGAAGATAATGAGTACTCCATTGATTTCAGTAGAGTCATCCGCAAGTATTGGTGAGGCAGCAGATATTATGCTAACAAATAATATTCGCAGATTGATGGTAAAGGAAAAAGATGATTACGTAGGAATAATTTCTCAACGTGAGCTTCAACGATTTATAGCAGAATCAAGATAGCTATTTTTGTTCTCAGATAATGATGACTAAAATAGCGCAAATTTAATAAAAATAATAACCTTCAAATAAATCAATTTTTGAATTATATAAGCAAAATAGTATATTTATTTGTCATAAAAAAAGTTCTTTTTTTTGACAGTTAGAATTATTTTGGTAAGTATCGCCTATTTTTATTATAGTAATAAGGATGATAAACGATGATATATGAAATATGATTTTGAAGTTTGATAAAATTTACATGAGTAAATTAACCATTTTTTATTCTACTTTGACATTATAGAAATTAACCAATTTTTCATTCTGTGGTTTCTGTTAGCATACACGAATCATAACTACTATTCGCTAGTAGAGTTACCGATTTTATATTTAACTTAAAATTTATGTCTAAAATAGGGAAATACAGATGTTAAGGTAAGTTGAGATTACCTTAACAGATGTTCTGTAGAACATTCTGAATATTTTTATTGGTAGCGAATAATACATTAAACATATTAAAATCATTTGTGATACAAGATTGCCACCAGAAAATTGTATATGATTTTTATAGTAGAGTTTTCGAATCGAGAATTATCAATCTTAAATTATACTTGTATGTATAATATTTTATTATAACTAGAATTCAAGGGATTTAATAAGTGGAGGTTATACTTAGCAACCTTTAACACTCACTTTTAAACATCAAAATATAACATCCGACTGAAGATTCAATATAGGATCTATTTTTTCCTCTTGTTAAAAGTCTAGCATGAACTAACTTTAGATGCGTCTCGAATTAAAATTGATTGTGAATTTTCATATTCTTGAATTGCTTTGATAATACAATCTACTGTCTCCTTATCAGAGATTTCAAACGCAAAACCTGATTCTTCAGTATATTTAAATTTGATACGTTTAGAGTCTCGATCGTTACATATCTCTTTTGCAGTTTGTTCTATAGTTTCAGCCCAATCTAGAAGGACATTAGGAGCCGTTACACGTTCTAGATCTGTAAGGCGATTCTGCAACTCTTTAAATCCTTTATCTTCCATGTTATCAAGTTTTACATATACTTTATTAATGTGATATACGGATTTTTGTGTTCAAAAATAAAGCTATTGACATGGGCTTCTAGATATTCTTGGTCTTGTTGAGATAATTCGGGAATAGCGGATTCTTGAGTACGATTTTTATTATTTCCGCTACTCCATTGATTAGAATATCGTAAATGATTTAAAAAAATATGATATTTTAAATGTTATAATTTTTTACAGTATTCTATAACATCAGAGTACGTGATTAAAGGTACTATTTTTAATGCATTAATTTTACTTAAATATGATGTTGTAAAGAATGATTGAACTAAATGAGCATCATTAGCTTCAACGACCCATACAAAAGTATGTTCTAAAGCTGAGTGATATTGGTTAATTATTTTTATATTTACTTTACTTGCTTCTTCAACTATTTTAAGACCATGTTCTAATATTACTTTTCGAGATTCAGCATTATTCCATGGACATTTTTCTGTGGGGTGACTGCCATATATTCCATATAAACTCATTGTTATTAAGCTGGATTAACTTTTATAAATCTTGATTGATTTGTTTGTATTTATACTAATTTTGACTTCTATATCTTTTGATTGAAAAATAATCTTTCTGTTAGATATGTACCAATCAATTAAATAACTAAAGTAGTAGAATTGAAATAAATTTTTTATTTTATATATTTTTATAATATATTTTTCAGTATCAAAGTGAATAAGATCATTATTAGCTCTACTTTATCTAATTATTCTCTATTTAAAACAAATAGTATATCTTAGCTAAAGAATCGAAGTAGTCCAGAAATAAATAAAATGATATTTAATAATTATGCATAAGTCAATAATACTTTTGTTAGGCTTATTGGTAATTTTATTACCAGTTGGGTCTAGCAATCTAATAAGTAATGCAAATGCAATTGCTTCAGAAGACGAATATTATTCAGACCAATATAATGAAAGATATGCGAATGATGAATATTATGGTCCAGAAAAAGATCGATCGTATTCATATGATAATGATTACAAATCCAAAGATAGAAATAAAGACATTAGTGTTAGTATAACCAAAAACAATTGTATTAATGTTAATAATAACATTAATGGTGACGTTATAGGAAACGTCAAAGTGGGAAATAGTCAAAAAACAGCAGCAGGAAATGAGAATGAAAAATCATGGAGTGGTAATACAAATGGATATACTGGCGATGGTCAAAATAATAAAGATGGTGGATTTGATTGTTCAATCAATAACAATAACAATAACACGATCATAATAACTGCAGGCGGTAATGCAACAAATGGCGGTAATGCAACAAATGGCGGTAATGCGACACTATCTTGTGAAGAATGTTTACTTGAATTTATGACTCCTGGACAACGTCAAAGTTTAGCACAGGCTTTTAACGTGGATTCATTGGCGGAGGTGTGTGAGGTTATATTTAATAATGTTGCTAGTGAAGCTCAATTTTTTGATGATTTGGGTGCTGCAGGTGTAACCGACGATGTTGCTTTACAGATAAATGAATGCTTAAAAGATGCAGGAGCTGTGTTTCCATTATAGGATTATAGATTTACCATCATTTTTTCATAAAAACAATTTTTTTATTTTACGAGACAAATTAAAAAATACCATCTGGAGATATGGATAAATCTGGATCAAAATCTATATGTAATTCATTGCAGTCATTTACTACTTTATCTACTATATTACTATCATCTATGGATACAACTACTCTATGAGATCTATTGTTACAGTTAGAAGTTGTCTCAACCGATAAGTTTTTAATAGTAACTGGAATTGACATATCAAATTCTTCTTCAACTAAAATGTTTCCTTCTGGGTCGGCTGTAGTCTCAAAATCAAAATCATGATTATACATAATTATCTCTTGTTTTTTTTAATTTTACTTATTTTTATATTTTTTAGTATTGATTTTTTGAAACTAATTCTCAGTTTTTTCGGCACCTAAATAGTTTCAAGTGCTAGGAAATATACGTAATTAGACTATGTTAGTCATAATGGTGTTGGATTAGTTCTTTATTCATTCAGAATGTAATTTTAATATGTTAAAATATTTTTTGTTTCCATCTATAAAAAATAAATAATACAGAGTACTACAGTGTAAATAGAATCTTAATATATTTCGATTTTTTTTATACTAATACCAATTCAATAGTTCGTAAGCATAAACAAGCATAAGCATGTTAACCATAGTCTACTATATACATCTCTGCTTCCTTGCTCCGTTGATAGCAGATTATGGTTTTTTAATATTAGAATGAATTATTTTTATGATTATGAGCATAATTAACTGTAATATTCTGTACTACAGTGTAACTACAATCTTAATATATTTGCATATACTAACTTCAGTAACCAGTCATAGGAATAAACAGTCGCAGTCTTCAACACTAATATTCCCATCATTGTGTATGAATGAAGACTGTGATTTATTAAAATTTTAAATATGTTGATACCGTATATATCATAATCAGAAATCCAATTGCACTGTGGCCTTCTGTTTGAACCAAATATTGCTCCTATCAAGTTGGTTCATTTTCCATAACAGAAGGCTTTGTAAATTATTAAAATCTTTTATATTTCTACCTGTATAATATCATATCTAGCTCGGCATATCCTATTGCAGAAAGAAACAATTTCAAACAACAAACCATTTGACTGGGTTTCAAAAGTAAGTAGGCGAATGGTTATTCCTGATCAGACGACTGATCTCCTACTTATTTATTTAATTTGTTACTAGAACTAATTCATTATGATTAATGCATTATATATATTATTATATATGATTTTTTATTTATTTCGATATATCGTTTTATCAAATATAAGAAATTATAACGATATAACATTAACTTATTGTTATTTTGAATATAAAAAAATGATGTTAAAAAATAAAAATAATTATTACTATCGTCTCTTTATATTGTAGATTTAAGCAATTATTAAAAACTAGAATAATACAATCTACTTAAAAATGATAATTTTAAATAATCATTAAATTAAATAAATTTGCTTATTTATTATTACCATAAATAGATATTTACTGCTCGGTCATTCAGTAGTAGAATAGCCTAGTTTAGTCTAGTTATAGATTTCGGCTACTCTGTTTTTAAATATTATTTTTATGGATTCTTAAGCAATATGGTAGTAGTAATGTATTCTAATTTTCTATTTTGTTCTTCACTCATTTTATATAGACTTTTCCAACCATAGATTAGTTTTCCCTAATTAAAGAGTTAGTAGTCACATCTGATTTTTTGAATAATAGATAACCGGACATGAAATCAAATTTATTTTATTTCATTCTAATATTTACTTTAAACAGTTACATTCTTAGTTATCTTTATATAAAAATTGTATTTTTATTCCATCGAAATCATAAGCATAGAATGATGAAGAGAATTGATTATCATTCTCCATTTGTTTTTCATGAATACTTATTTTAAATTTTAAAAGACGATCTTTAAGCAAAGATAAATTATCTTGGTTACGTACATTTATTGCAAAGTGATCTAATCCAGGAGTATTATCTGTATCATTACCATGAACAATGTTTTTTCCAAACCATGTATTGGTGGCTACATGGTGGTGATATTTGTTAGAAGCAAAGAAGTATGCTCCTGGAAAAGATGCAGTATGGTTCAATTCCAAAATATCATGATAGAAATTTTTTGCTTTGGCTAGATTTGATACACGTAAATGAATGTGACCTAGTGATGTGTTAGCAGGAAGTTCATTCCATTCATTATTAATAGTAAGAGATTCTTTTAACAGATCTTGTATATTTAATGGTGCAGTTATCATTTGTATTGTATTATCTTTCCATTTCCATTCCGAAGGAGATCTGTCGGTATAAATTTCAATTCCATTCAAATCAGGATCATGAAGATATATAGATTCTGATACACCATGATCTGCCATACCATCATAATATTCAGAATCAAGATTCTTTTGCATGTGTTTAAGAAAATGTGTTAAATACCTTCTTTCAGGTAGTAAAATAGCAAAATGATAGAGTCCAGGTACTCTAGATGTGTATTGAAGTTTGGAGTCATTGTTGTTTTTTATTTCGCTCAAAACAACTAAAGACATATCTGATTTTTTATTAGAAGACGATGATGATTTTAATGAAAGAAATACAGTATTATTTTCTTGTCTTACTATCTTAAAACCAAGAATAAATTTATATAATTGAAGAGATCTCTTTAAATTTGATACTCTAAGATGAACATGATCCATTTTTAGGTCAAGATCTATCAATATTAAAATACATATACATTGAAGTATTTAAGGCGGAATAATTTATATAATTCGACGTTTCTATAACCAGAATAGGTATTTGTAAATACATTCAAGAAAATCGTAAAGATGAATATTGATTAGGAGTAACTAAAAATGACGATTTAATGCTAACAAATCTATATTAGATGTATTTTCGGTTTTATTTATCCAAAGAGCTAAAATATATTCATGAAAACAAGACAGTATATCCCTATAACGTGTCCAATTTATTGTATCTAACAGAAATTAGAACTTCTATTTGAAAGTGTCTGAAAATAATCTCAATGATATTGACAATAACAACAATAAATCTAACAATATGGAGTATATTATGAAAATTACACGGTGTGATCACTAATAAATAAGGATTTGTTTCTCTACTATATGTGAAAGAACGTTTGTTTGTCTATCCATTTCAACGTCTAAAAGGTAAAAAAAGAAAATGTAATGATATTTTTCTGTGAATCTGATTATAAAAAAATCATACATTTAGCATAGCATAAGATTGAATTTTTATAAAATGTCTATAATTGTTATATACCTTGAATCCTAGTTTCATTTAACAACAATGGCTATTGATTATAGTAATCATAAACATAATGATAAGGCACTATTAGTATCTTCAAAAAATACAGAACCAATTTACTATGATCTTAATCTTCATGATTACCATAACTATTATCATTATCTCCAAAATATAGCTAGTTGGAAATACAAAGATAAAAGATTAGAATCTCTAGAGATTCCTAAAGGGTTGATTGAAGTTTTACAAAATGCTGGATTTACAATTGAAAAAATATTGGATAATGAACCTTCAGTTATTGCAGAAAAACTAGGTATAGATCCATATATTGGAAAAATAATTGTTAAAGAAACAAAAAAAGCATTTAGCAAAATAAATACTGACTTATTACTAGTTAATAAATAAAACTTTTTTATCTTTAAACATATTGATTCGAAGTTTTTTTGTTAGGTAATGATTAAAGAACACAACTTTTCATTTGTATTATTATATAATTACTTCAATAGGTCAAATCTTCATTAACAGGAATTCTATAAAATACTAACATATGTGCAGTAGAAAATATCCCTTATTTTTTAGGTAGCGGTAATTAAATA